>JALDXM010000011.1:0-13645 GCA_032155085.1 Actinomycetota bacterium
AATCTAAGAGTTAACTTAATCCACCCTTAGGAAGCCCAGACGGTCAAGGGCTGCGAGGAGGATGACGAGAACGACAACCAGGGTTATCAGCCCCCAGGTGGCGCCGAGGTAGCGCTCGGCCAGGATCACGAGCACCAGCAACACCGCTTGGGTGGCCGCGGCCAGAAGGGCGACGGTTGGCACCGACATCCCCTTGTCCCTCAGCTGGTCGTAGATGTGGCTGCGGTCGCCGATGAAGAGGGGCCGGTCGTTGAGCCTCCTCCGCAGCAGCGTCACCAACAGGTCGATGGCCAGCAACCCGAGAAACCCGGAGGTGAGGATCAGCTCGACCGGACCGTCACTCACCTCGAGGATCAGATTGGCCAGGCACAGGCCCAGGAAGTAGGCGCCTGCGTTGCCAAGGAAAACTCGGGCCGGATGCCAGTTCAGGATCAGAAAGCCGGCCAGGGCGGCGGCCAGCGTCAAAGCCGTGTCGAAGTCTGCTCCTCGCCCCTGCGCCACCACGGCCAGCCCCACGGCCGTGACCAAAGCCACCGATCCGGCCAACCCGTCTAGCCCGTCGAAGAGATTGACTGCGTTGATGGCGAAGACGACCAACCCACCAGCCAGCAGGTAGAAAAGGATGCCGGGATTGCCCGGCAAATCCAGGATCAGTATCAGGGCCGCCGCAATCTCGACCACCAAGCGGGTGCCTGGCTCGACCCCGCGCCGATCATCCACCAGGCCAAGAACGAGCACGACCGAGGACGCAAGAAGCAGCCCGACGTCGAGCTCACCAGTCGCCAACGCAGCCAGGTGGACGCCTAGGAACACACCAACTCCACCCAGCGCGACAGCCGGGCGTTCGTGTGCTGTCAGGGTCGACTTGTTGGGGCGGTCGACGTAGCCGATCTTGGGGCCAAGCCAGATGGCCAGAACGCACCAGGCGAGGGAAACCAGGCCGGCGATGATCAGTGCCGCCAGACCAGTACCTCCGAGCTCTCGCCAGCGTGCACCTGAATCCGCTCTGCGTCGATGAAGCCCATCTTCCGGTAGGCAGCCAGCGCCGACTCGTTGTCAGAGCCCACCGTGACCTTTACCGCGGCCGCACCCCTTTGGGACAGCTCGTCGACAAGCCTGGCCCCGAGCATCACAGAGAGCCCCTTGCCGCGGGCTCGCGGCGCCACGACCATCGAAAGGAGCTCAGCCGACACCTCGACCTGATCCCGCCCGTAGCGTAAGGTCTCCCAGGCTCGACGAATGTTGCTCGGCTTGATCAAGTGGGGCAGCGCGGCCAGGACTGCCCTCCACCCGTACCGCTTGGCGAAGTGGCTGTAGAACTCGCCGACGTCCTCAACGCCGGCAGTGAACCCGACGGGCCCGCCACCGTCGTCCACAACGAGCACCACGGCCCCCTTCCAGGCAATCAGCGCTCGGTAGAGGACCCGCATGAAACCCTTGCCGAGCCGAGGCAGAAACCCGTCGGCGATCTGGGTGGCATGAAGCTCGGCCAAGGCATTTGCATCACGCGAAGTGGCTCGTCGCAGTTTCGGGCGCACGGGCGCGTGGATCATCTCTGGGGGCATCAGATGGCCGAGGCCCTTCGCCACGAGGCCGGTTCGATACGACTCCATCACGATTCGCACAACTTCGTTCTCGTCGAATCTCTCCCGGGAGATGCGGGCGCTGGCCTCGGCCATCTTCCGCCGTAGCCCTGGGTCGTCCCCGATCTTCCGGATCGCAGACGCAAGTGCCTCGGGGTCCATCACAGGCACGAGAAGACCGTTGACCCCGTCGTCCACCACCTGGCGACAGCCCCTGATGTCGGTGGCGACTATGGGGAGACCCATGGCTGCCGCCTCCATCGCCGCTCTCGGGAACCCTTCTCGATGAGATGGCAGTACGAACACATCCATCGACGAATACACGTCCTCGATGTCAGTCCGCATGCCGAGGAACCGAACTCCGGCAGCTTTGGCATTCTCAACTGCGCCGGGAGGCAAGGCATCGGCCTTCTCCGGGTCGTCCGGGCCGACTACGACGACTAGATACCCGTCCCCCAACTTGGTGGCAGCCTCGAATAGCTCCGGGTAACCCTTCTCGGCCACGAGACGCCCAACCATCCCCACGACGACTGTGTCTTCACCAACCTCGAGCTCTGCCCGCAGCCGGGCTCTGGTCCCGGCATCCACATTGCCCCTGTCGAACCGGTCGAGGTCGACGCCGTTTCCGAGAAGCTGCCCCTTTCGTTTGGGAAGGATGTGGGTGCGACGGCACAAGGCGAGGTCCTCCTCGTTCTGGTGAAGCTCGACATCGGAGAAGCGCGCCGCCACGGCCTCAAGCGAGTAGACCACCGCCCGCTTGAGCGCGGCATCGTCCTCAGTCGCATACAGCCCATGCATGGTGTTGACGACCAAGGGGACCCCGGCCCAGCGACCAAGGATTCGCCCGTAGAGACCCGGCTTTGGGTTGTGGGTGTGGAGAACGGTGAATTTCTCCCGCTTCAGGACGCGCCACAACTGGACCATCGCCTTGAAATCGTTCAACAGGCTCATGCCACGGGTCGAGGCGGTGAGCGGGACATGCCGGATGCCGGCCGCCTCGAGCTCTTCGACCCACGGTCCCGGGGCGCTGATGCCTACTGCCTCACCGCCGCTCTCGATCACGGCGAGCAACTGGGGGCGGACCAGAAATCGAAGACTCAGATCAACCGTTGTCAGGTGGGCAACCTTGAAATCGGTGTCCGCCGGCATGGCTGCCAGAATACGGCTCATGGATTTCCCACCCGGCATTGGGCGAACCGTCGTGTGAGCACCAGGGGTGTGCTGTTCTTCAACCCCAATCGGGCTGCCGGGCAAAGAGCGCCGGTCACGTCCTGGATCAGCGTGGCCAGTTGGGCCAAAGCGGCTCGAAGACTGTGGGGAAAGGCTTGGATCGTCACCACCGAGGGCGTCCTGGAGCCTGATGAAGTGATGAGGAGGGCCTCCGACCCGGAGGCTCTGAAAGGACCTCCCGGACCTTCCTCGCTTCGACGGAAGATCCCGACCACGGTCAAGACAGGTCTGAAAGACGTAAGAAAGGCGGTCGAGGCACGTCAGTTCAGAGCATCGCGCGAGAGCGGGCCGTGGAGCGCTGACCAGATCCGATTTGTTTGGCAGCGTCATGATCTCTTTCACGATGCCGGCCTGGTCACAGCCCGGGAGCTCGAACGGCCCCTCGTCTTGTTCACCCCGGCACTGATCGTGCAGGAGGCAGTCGGCTGGGGGGTGCGACGCCCGGGGTGGCAGGGGCTCCTCGAGCGCACCGCCGAGACACCCGTGCTCAGCTCGGCGGACCTTGTGGCCTGCGGATCGGATGAGATCGCAGAGCAGGTGAAGGGCCTCGGTGTCTCACCGGATCGTCTGTTGGTCACTCCCAACGGCGTCGATCCCGAGATGTTCTCGCCCGATCGAGATGGCGGCGAGGTGAGACGCCGACTCGGTCTTGGGGAGAGATTCATCATCGGGTGGGTAGGCAGCTTCCGGCCCTTCCACGGTCTCGAGATGGCTCTCGAGGCCATGCGTGAAGTCGAGTTGACGATCCCGAAGGCCACCCTGATGCTCGTTGGAGATGGGCTGGAACGCGAACGGATCGAGGAAACCGTGCGCACGCTCGGGCTTCGCAACGTGGTCATGACGGGAGCGGTCGGATACCTCGAGATCCCGGAGTACGTGGCCGCGATGGACGTGGCGATCATCACCGATCGCGGGTCTGGCTCGTTCCACTACTCCCCCTTGAAGCTCCGGGAGTACATGTCCGCGGGAAAGGCTGTGATTGCCCCGCGTGTAGGCGAGATGTCGAGATGGCTGGCGGATGGAGTGGACGCGGTATTGATCGAAAGCGGCGACACTGCGGGGCTGGCAGCGGCACTGGCTGATCTCCATGGCCAACCGGAGTTGAGGCAGCGGCTGGGAAGGGCGGCTCGGCAGAAAATCCTCGAGCAAGCCACATGGGACATCCAGCTGCTCCGTATCGACGCAGCACTGCAAGGCGCCGCGCAGGCCCGGACCGGCGAGTGACCGACGCTCCACTCGACGAATCGCACAACCCGATTTGGGTCCTTCTATCCGCGGGCGGCTCGCCCAACCTATGGATGCGGCCTACCGGTGGCGAGTCCTGGGAGCCGTCCCTGGTCCAAGCAGCCGAACAGGTCGGTGATGGCGAACTGATCGTCTCCGTGGCCCGGCCGCTGGCACGTTCAGTGCTGGCCCGGGTGACCGGACGGGGGGCCTTGTCCACCAAAGGACCTGGCCCCGCCGAGATCGAGGCCGTCCTGGAGCGGGCTGGGCTGGCAGTGGCGGCCATCTATGACCTGTGGCCATCGGCGCGCTCACCACGCGTCGCCTTTCCCAGGTCCCGCCTGCACATGTTGTATTGGTTGCAGACCTCGGGCGTCCTCGGTGGTGGTGGGAACAGGCTTTGGGCTCGGGGGTTGGCGCGCTCGATCTTCTTCACACCTGCCGCGGCCGTGCTCTCACCCGGCGTCGCCTATGTCGTCCGACGTACCCCGAGGTCAGGAACATGATCGGGTCGCTCACCGAATACGCCGAGGGCCGGTGGAATGAGTGGTTCGGACGCCCTCCAGAGGAGCTAGGGCTCGCCATTGGCAGCGGCGGGCCAGCTCACCGAACCCGAGCGGCTGTGTTCGTTTTCGACGGCCACCAGCGCAGACCGTCAGTGGTGATGAAGATCGCCTTCACCGATCTCGAGGCTGGCTTCCTCCGCCACGAGCACAACGCCCTGGACGATCTCCGTCCCAACTTGCCTGGGGAGATGCGACGATCCATCCCCCGGGCTCTCGGTCTGACCGAGATCGAGGGGAACACGGTCTTGTCGATGGAGGCCCTGGCCGGCAAGCGTCTCCTGGTCCCGAATCTGACGGGTCGAGGCGGCACCGTGCCGAGACAGCTGATCGGTGGCTTCTTCAGGAAAGCCTTCGAGTGGAGCCAGGATCTTGCGTTGGCGACGAGCAGCGATGAGGTGCTTGGCGGCGGTGACCTGGCTCACGTTGTTGATCGGTTCACAGGTCTTGCGTCTCAGCCCACCCTCGTGTCCGACCGTCTGACCAGCTTCAGAAATGCCATCGAGAGCAGTGGAATCAAGTGGTCGACGTCCTGGCAGCATGCCGATCTGGCCGTGGGCAACGTGCTCGTACACCGTGGTGAGCTGCGACTGCTCGACTGGGAGCACGCGTCGGCGACATCACAACCCTGGTTCGACCTCGCCCAGGCCCCCGGAGCGTCTGCGCGACTCGCCAAGCGCCAGTCAGGGGCCGGGTCATCGCGCGAGGCGGCGATGAGGGCCTTGGGCAGTTCGAGATGGGCGGGCGAGGTTCTCCGAGCGGAGATGGAGGGGGTCTGGGACAACAGGATGCCACTCGGCTGGGCAGTCGCACTGGCATCGATGGCGACGGCGATACGCCAGGTGGAGGACGCCCGCATGGGAGCCGAAGACTGGACCGAGTTCACAACCGCGCTCATGTCGGACGACGAGTTGCGTAGAGAGCTGCCTTGGATGGTGCCGGACTGGTGAATCAGCTTCGTCTCGAAGCGATCGCCCTCCACCGTGCCGCCAGACGCAGGTAGGCCGGTACCTCGCCGAGCTCGCGCTGGCGGAACCGGCGTCGCGCCGTCCATAGGCCACGGTGAGCCCGGTACAGGGCGAGAAGAGATCGGTCGGCGGGACTGTCCAGCGGCGCCGGCCCACTGACCCGATAGCCGTCATGAAAAGCCGCAACGAGGCCTGATCGTGCTTCATCGAAACCGGCCTTGTCGGTGCTCACGTCCCAGCCCAACCGACGCTCGAGATTGAACAGGAACCAGGCGACATCACGATGGACCAGGTCCATTTCAGGACTCGACGGCTGGTCGATGATCCAGGCTTGGCCCCCTGGCTCGATTCGGACGTTGTAGGGGGCGAAGTCGCCATACCGCCGTGCCATGGAGCGGGGCAAGTCGATTTCCTCGAGGAACCACGGCTTGATCCGAACCGCCGTCGCCAGTTTCTCCACATCCGTCCGGATTGCCGGCTCCCCGGGCGCCTCCGACTCTTCTGTCATCCCGCTGTGGAACAGGCCCAGGGCTGTCCCACAGGCTTGCACGACGGGGCCGTAGGCAGTGGCACCATGCGGGTCGCTGGCTCGGAGCAGCCTGCCGAGATCCTCGCCTGCGATTCTGCCCAGACACACGAGAGCAGGTCTGTCGTTCCAGCCAAGTGGTGGGGCAATCTTCATCTCGGCGCCGGCAACGTCGAGCACGTGATCGAAGGCGACCATGTCGTCATAGATCCGCCTGGCCTCGGATGGTGTCCAGTCTGCGCCCACCTTGAGCAGCGCCACTGGGTCTCCGCCCTCGGATGCGGCGAGCTCATAGAAGTCCGACGTGTGGCTCCGAAACCGGCCCGCTGCCACGGACCCGGCGAGCATCGCCGCTGCCGGAAAAGACGCAGCCATGGAATTCGCTATCTCCTCCACCTCGACGTCGCCCAGCCAGTCGTGCTCAGACACGGTCGAGACGCAACAGAGGGTCGAGCACCCGGTGCCAGTTCTCGACGGAGGCATTCAGGCTGAATTGGTCGACCGCTCGTACCCGCGCTCGTCGGCCCATGTCGGCACGGAGCTCGGAGTCGGTGACCAACCGGCGGACCGCCTCGATCAGCCCGGGCTGGTCATCGATGTCGACGAGAAGCCCGGATACACCGTCTTCGATCACGTCGCGGGCCCCCGGCACTCGGGTGGCCACTATGGCCAGCCCGGCCATGGCAGCCTCGATCAGGACTCCGGGCATGCCTTCTCCGGGGGCAAGACTGGTGAAAACGAAGATGTCGCTCGCGGAGAGGAGGTGCGGGACGTCGTCCCGGCGACCCAGCATCTCGATACCCGAACCCTCAGCATCGGGCCGGAGACTCTTCTCCAATGGCCCGTCGCCAACCATGGCTGCCTCAAAATCAAGGCCCTCGCCTCTGAGCGTGGCCACCACGTCGATGAACCAATCGGGTCGCTTCCCGGGGTCGAGGTGTCCGACGAATATGAGTCTCGGGCGTCCGGCGCCATCTGGGGAGCGCTCCGCATATGTCTCCGGGTCGCGGGCATTGGGGATGACGACCAGTCGAGCCCGGGGCACGCCATACACCTCGTTCGCCTCGTCGGCCACATCGGAGGAGACCGCAGCCACGACGTCCGCCCTGCGGGTATAGAAGCCGTGCAGGGACCTATTCGCCTTCTTCTGAAGACCTTCGTGTGCGGTACCGATTTTCAGATAGATGAGGGGAATCGAGCGCGGCAAAGACAGGGCGCAGTACTTCGCTGGTTCGCCGCCATGGGCCACTACGACTGCCGGCCCGATCCGTCGGACTTCACGACGGAGCCGGGCCATCACCCTTGGATCGACTCCGACGCGACGCATCATGCCCTGTGGGACGTCGAGCTTCACGTCGGGCTGCAGCCCGGCAGGGTCCGCCCGGAACAGCGTGAGAATGAGATGGGACACCCCGTCATCGGCCAGGGCGTCGACCAGTGTGCGGGCGTAGCGCTGCGCCCCTCTAGCCAAGTCGTAGGGCAGGACGTGGACGACGACAGGCGGCGCAGCGCTGTTGGTCATGATTCAGTGGCAGGTCCCGATGCCTACATCCTTGAAGGTCGAACCGGCTTCGGGCAGATACTCCCACTCATACCCATCCGGATAAAGGGATAACTCGAGGATGCCGAACGTGTCGTTGTACCGGGACTCGCTGTTGGGGGCCGGGCTGTCCACGCCTCTGTTGCCGGTCCCGCCCGTACCGACGACGAACTGCCTGATCCCCCTGACCGGGTCGTGTGTGCCAAGGGGATCCTGAGGCGCGAAGCGCTCGTAGTTGTGATCGTGACCCGTCATTACGACCTCTGCATCTCCCTCGTAGAGGGCGGCGAACAGGTCTCTAACCGAATCCGTGCCGCCGTGGCTTCCCGAGCTGAACAACGGGTGGTGCCAGTAGGCAAGCGTGCAGGCGGCATCACTGGCCTCCAGCTGCTCTCGCAACCAGACCTCCTGTGGCGATCCGGCCGAACATCCGACCTCCCCGCAGTTCGAATTGAGCGAGATAACCTGCCACTCCCCGGCCTCATAGCTGTAATAGCCCAGCCCGGGCTCGCCGGCCGCCTCGCCGAAGTAGCTGAAGTAACCGGTGGCGTCCTCCGTGTTGTAGTCGTGATTGCCGGGGCTCGGGCGGGTCCGTTCTCTGTGACGGCCCCAGGTCGGGTCGTAACACTGAGCGAATTCCTCTGGTGCACCATCGGAATACACGTTGTCACCAGTGGTGAAAACAATGGCTGACGGATTCGCGGCAACGACGTCGTCGATCAGCCCAGCAGTGACGTTGTCACCCTCGTTGTCACAATCCGAGATATCGCCGGCGCCGGCAAGGACGACCGGGGTGCCGGTCAGCTCGGTGACGGCTTCACCGTCGGTGGCGGCCGCAGCGCCAGCGCCGAAATCGAGAATGAGGAGCGGTGCATTGGCGCCGCTCTCGAGTGAGGCGTACTCGGCGCTGTCGTCCGTGGCGGTAGTGAGGTAGAAGTCATACGTGCCAGGACCGAGGACGACACTGGTGAGGTCGACGTCGACCGTCGAGCCTTCAGGAGTGCCGGGGGGCACCGTGGTCAGCTGAGCCCCAAGCGCTGGTGCATTGGCGCCAGTCGCGTCGGCCTGAGTCCATGGCCCATCGACCGCATGAATCGCAACGGCTTCGTCCGTGTCGGCGAGGACGAAGAGCCGCAGCATGACACTGCCGAGGGTTTCGTCCTCCGGGAATTCCGGCACGACAAATCGAAGTAGGGCCTGCCGGTTCTCTGGCGGATCGTTCTCGATCTCGAGCACGTCCTCGAGCCCGTTGACTTCGTCTGGCTGCCCGCTGTTGACGTAGGTGTCCTCGCTGACGATGACGCCAACCTGGCCCGGCCCGAGCTGAGTCGTGGGCGAGGTAGAAGGGACCGCTGTGGTCGAAGGGGTGGAGGGCCCACTCTGGGCAACCGTGCTGCCGGTGGAGAGCGTCGTAGGTGTGGCCACCGGATCGTTCGACAAGCCTCCTGACACGACGAACCCGATGATCAGACCCACGAGCACGGTCAATACCACGCCGAGGACGATGATCATCGTCTGTCGGTTATCCCGCGGTGAAGTCTCTTTCTCGGTCATGTCCCCCATTGCCTCCCCTACCGGCTCGGGCCCAATCTACCCGGGCAGGCATTTTCATCACACCTCACGATCGGCGGCGTCATCGATCTGCGGAAAACTCGAGCCGGAGTGCCGGCGCGGCGGCCGGGTCGGCCTCGAACGAAGCGGCAGATCGCCGACCGGTTCCCTCGGCGCTCAATACCAGGGTGAGACTCGCACCAGGCTCCGAGCCTGGCGTGGTCAAGGCCTCCTTGATGATCATGGAGAGGTCGGGAGTCTGTTGATACGCCCCGCGCTCTCCTTCATCAGGCCAGGCAGCCGGCGACCAGGTGATCACGTCTGTCTCAGCCCCGTCGACCAGCGCGTGGATCGACAAGACCAAAGGGCCGTCGTCTCCGGCTCCTGCTGTGAACTGGATGTGGGCGCTCCTCAGTGTTGCCCCGGCCGGGACCTCGAGGCCGGAGAAGGTCAGCGACACGTCGTTCCCCGCGCCCATCACGAGAAGGTCGCCGGACTCGGATGATCCGTCGGCGGCGATGACCCCGTCATCCTCGGCAGCCTGGATTGCTGCCCTCCCTACCGACCACGAGGACGGGGTTGTGGTGATGTCGGGTGTGATCGGGGCACGGGGCAGATCAGGAGGGCTGTCGCCCCTTGGATCCCAATCGGTGTCGACCACCAACGCCGAGCCGGCGACAGACTCCCAGGGAACGAGTTTGAAGTTCTGGTTGCCGGTGTCGTTGTCCCCGTCCTGGGCCACGAAGAGCCCGTTCGGGAACCTGGCGCCGAGTGGAGCGCTCATCACGTCGATGCCGTCGGTATCGGTGGTCCCGTCGATCGAGGCCGAATCCACTATCTGGAAGCTGGTGACATGGTGATTGTCCCCGGCGCGTTCGTACGCCGCGTACTCACCAGAGCCCTGGCTCGAAGCGATCAAGTACCCGGCACCGTCAGGCCCGTAATAGATGGTGAGACCCTCGACGTCGGCCTCGAGCGACGAGCCGACCTCGTCCACGGCCACGCGGGCCGCGCCAGCCTCGGGCTCGGCCTCGTATTTCCAGATCCCAACGTCCTCTTCTGCGACATAGAGGTAGGCAAGGTCGTCGTCGGCGACACAGCCTTCTGCCGTGGATCCCATATCGAGGTCCCGCACCTGGGTGGCGGTCACACGTCCTCCCGAGTCGGCCAGCCGCCATTGACGTACCGGGCCCGCCCCATTTGATGTGGCGAACACGTAGAAATCACCTGTATCCGGGCTGCGATACATGCAGACTCCATAGACGTCGATCCCGCTGGCAATGGGCGGTCCGGCCTCGACGAGCTGGCGTGTCTGCGGATCGACAAGGTGGAGCGTCACTGCGTCGTCACCACGGTCGCTCGTGACGACGAGGTCGACCGACTGCCCACCGAGCGGGAAGTCGTATCGGAGATCGACATTGTTCGGCTGGATCCCGGACAAATATTGAATCTGCCCGCCGCTGAGGTCGTAAACGGCGAGTCCGCCCTCCTTGTCCGTCCCGATGATTGTCGAGAGTGCCGGGTCGGTGGGGTGGACCCAGATGGCAGGATCGTCGGCGGCGTCCCCGTCACTAGGCACCGGCTCGGTCTCGACCGTGGCGGAGGCCTCGCTGCTCTGAGCGAAGGCGGGCAAAGCAATCGGAGAGAGCAGGACCGCGAAACCCGCAGTCAAACGGACGACGAGAGAGAACAAGCCCCTCGAGCTCCTCCTCCACATGGGCGTTAATCGTACCCCGGGCCTACGGGTACCAGATCAGACGGCCGCCAGAGGGTCCTCCACCGCGTCAGGCGTCCGGGACGCCGCCACCAACCCAAGGACCAAGGTCATTACATACGCGAATAGGACAACAAGGATCGCCGGCAGCTCGGTATCGAATCGAGCAGCCACCCTCGAGCAGATGAGGACAAGTATGAACTGCGGGATGGAAGCAATCACTGCTCCCAGCCAGTTGCGACGCAGGCTCTCGTAACGCCGGGTCAGGACTGGTCGGACCGCGACGAGGGCAGGCTCGAGGAGGAGGAGACCGAGACACGCGGCCGATCCGATGATGGAAGGGGGGCGCCCTCCTCCGCCGGCTGCTGTCACCCACATGAACACCGCGATGGCTAAGAACGACCCCTCAGAACCCAGCGATGCCGCCACCTTTGGCCAGGCCAGGAGCGTGAGAGGCAGCACCGCCGCCGTGAGGATGAGGATCTGCTCGGTGTCCGGAACGGCGGCGAAGGCGCCGAGGGTGGCCAGAGTGAAGAATATGACGCCGAGTCCCATGCGCTCGTGCCTCGTCTCGAAGTCGTTGGCAAGAAACCCACCACCCACGATGAGGATGGCGGTCAGGACCTTGACCCAGGTCAGTTCGGTGGGAAGGGCGGTGGCCAGCCACACCGCGCCCGGTGTCGCCGCAGGGATCTGTGCCCATCGAGGCGCCTTGGTGAGCCGGACGAGCATCAAGCCGGCCAGGATCAGCCCGAGGGCAGGGAGTAGCGGACCGAGCACCTCGTCATTTGTGTAAAGGCCACCGACAGTCACAGCGGCGAGGAGGATCCCCACTATCGGAAGAGGGGGCCCGGATCTCCCGATGATCAACCGGATGGCCCACCCGACCGCGAGGGCCACGATCCCGAGCCTCAGACCGGACGTGAACCACGAAGTCCCGAAGAGATCCATGACGTCGGACATGGCAAGCCGAGTCTACGTGTGCCCGGTCACGCGCAGCCGTCGGGGTAACGGATGTGCTGATCGGCGGTTACACCAGCCAGCACGACCGGCTCCCCGTCACCGGGAGGACTGAGACGGACATCTACCCGATCGACGTCCCCGAGCCCGAAGTGAGCGACCGGAGCCACTCCGGCCGAATAGCCCTGCGTCGTCGTGATCTCGCGGGCGCCTAGCAGCGTGTCGCCGTCGGACACGTCGACTCTCCAGCCGAGGCCGAATCCTTGATCCGCCGCCACAGAAACCTCGAGCCAGTGGCCGGACGCGGTTTCGTTCCGCAGCATCAGCGATGGAAGCGACGGTTCGAACTCGACCAGAAAGAGATCGAGCCGTCCATCGCGGTCGTTGTCAGCCGTGGGCCCGGCCACCCAATATTGGGGGCTGCCCAGCCCGTCCGGTGGCGCGAAGGTGGGGACGTCGCCATCGAGCCCGGAATGACGGAAGATCGCAGGTCGGGTCCCATCTGCCGCCGAAGCTGTGGTGACCAAATCAGGCCACCCGTCGTTGTCGATGTCGTTCAGCTCGACATGTGGCCCCTTGGTGGGAAGCCCGACCAGGCCGGCTGCCTCTGTCACATCCTCGAAACTCTCGTCCCCACGGTTGAGGAAAAGTCGGACAGGAACCAACGCCCCGTCGTCGACCGTGCTGTTGAAGTGATGTCCGACAGCTATGTCCAGCATGCCATCCCGGTTGACATCGGCGATCGATGCGCCGGTGATCAGGTCTTCCTCGCCAATCGGCGGCCAGGCAAACACCGAGCTATCCGCAGAGCGGAAACCTTGTCCCTCGGCTACGAACAACTGGTTGGAACCGGCCACGAAGACGTCCAATCTCCGGTCTCCGGTCAGATCGGCCACTGCGACACCGAGACCGACAGTGCCGGCTGGGACGCCCGACGCCGCGGTGACGTCGGTGAAGGTGAGGTCCCCTTCGTTCTTGAGGAGGACACTCCCACCTTCGTCGGCCGTGACGAAGAGGTCGACGAGACCGTCCAGGTCGTAGTCGAGGACGGCCACTGAACGACCTGCGAACTGCCCCGGGAGGCCGGTGCCGGCGGGAACCAAAACACCGTCGTCGTTGCGGAGGATCTGCATGCCGGGTGCGGACGGCAGGTCGTCGTCGAAATTCCGGGACAGGACGAGGTCGAGGTCTCCGTCGCCATCCAGGTCCGCTGTTGTCCCGCCGCTGGTCCGGCTGTACATCTCCGGGAAACTCTCGACCATGGTGAACCCACCGTCCCCGTTGGTCAGGAAGCGGTCCGGAGCGGGGCCGGTGGCGCCTCGAGCCTGATAGATCTCGGCGTCGCGATCGGCGAACGTTCCCATGAACAGGTCTGCTCGATCATCGCCATCGATGTCGCCCCAGACCGCGGCGTGGCCATACATCCCGACCAAGGGTTCGATGAGACCCAGCGTCTCGGTCTGATCCGAGAAGCTGATCGAGGCCCCACCATCGACACGAGGCGCGGCCCAGCACGTCAACCCGTTGCTGACTCCTGACTCGGGTGTCGTGGCGGCAGATCCGTCACCCGCACCTGTGGTGGCATCGTCAGGAGCATTGGTACTGGGCTCGCCGGCGTCCGTGGTGCAGGCAGCGACCAGCACAACGATGGCCAGGGTCAGCCTGGACCTCACGAAAGATCGACGACGAGCAGGATGACTTCGCCGAACCCGTCGTCGGCCCCAAGAGGGCCGGCGTTGGCCCCGATGCCCTGGATGGGATCGCCCTTGGCGGCCCATTCCGTCGT
>JALDXM010000012.1:0-13126 GCA_032155085.1 Actinomycetota bacterium
CTACGCCGCCGCTCCTGGGGGGCGGCCCCCGGACCCCCGCGTTGGCTCGCGGCTGGATCGGGTCGGCCTCGTGATCCTCGACGAGGTGCACTATCTCCAGGACCCGACCCGTGGTGCGGTCTGGGAGGAGGTCATCATCCATGCACCGCGCCACCTCCAGCTCGTATGTCTGTCAGCAACCGTCTCCAACAACGAGGAGTTCGCCGCGTGGGTGGGGGAGCGGCGAGGGCCGACCCGCCTCGTCGCGACTGATCACCGCCCGGTGCCCCTGGAGTCGATGTACATGGTCAAGGACCGGATGGGCGCCCACACGCTTCATCTTCTCCCCACTTTCGTCGAGCGGGAGGGCAGGAGACGCCCGAACCCCCGCATTGAGCACATGTTGGGATTGGAGCGGGGACGACGTCGTCGGTTCAAGAGCCCGAACCGCATAGAGGCCGTGGAGCGCCTGGCAGAGGATGGGATGCTTCCCGCCATCTTCTTCATCTTCAGTCGGGCTGGCTGTGACGCCGCCGCCCATCGTCTGGTCGACGCCGGGGTCCGATTGACCGACCCGACACAGAGGGCAGCGATCCGTGAGATCGCCGAGACCCGCACCAGTCATCTCGGGGAGCAGGACCTCGCCGTTCTCGGTTATGAGCGGTGGATCGCAGGTCTCGAAGCGGGTGTGGCCCCGCACCATGCCGGCCTCGTGCCTGCCTTCAAGGAGACGGTCGAGGAGCTGTTCGAGAGCGGAATGCTGAGTGTCGTCTTTGCAACCGAGACCCTGGCCCTCGGCATAAACATGCCGGCGCGCACAGTCGTCCTGGAATCACTCTCGAAGTTCAACGGGGAGACCCACGAGATGATGCGCCCCGGCGACTACACCCAGCTCACAGGCAGGGCAGGGCGGAGGGGCATCGACGTCGAAGGGTTCGGCGTGGTACTGCACTCTCCATTCGTTCGGTTCGACTCAGTCACGGAGGTCGCCTCGATCGGGGCTCATCCCCTTCGGTCGAGCTTCAGGCCGACCTACAACATGACCGCCAACCTGGTGGCCAACTACGAGCGAGAGCGAGCGGAGGAGTTGCTCGAAGCATCGTTCGCAGCGTTCCAGCGTGAAGGGGACCGGCACACCGCCGAAGCCACGATTGAGGCGCTGGAGCACACGCTGGCCAAGGAGGAGGCGGCGGCGCGATGTGAGCACGGGGATGTCGAGGAGTACATGACTTTGCTCGAGTCGGCCACACCGGAACGCCACAACGATCGCATCTCCTCCGCACTCGGGACCGGACAGGTTGTGGATGTCCCGGGTGGCTCCCGGGACGGCAGATATCTCATCCTCAAGCGTCTCGCTCGAAAGGACGGCGGGGCTCGCTATCTGGCCCTGTCGACATCGGGCCGGGTCTCGACGATCCGTTACAAGGACATCATCGAGGGATCGACGATCGCCGGTGAGCTCGATGTGCCCCTTCCGGTCAAGCCCAAAGACCGCCGCTACGTCCAGGACCTGCTTCTGTCGCTGCGGCGTGTGCCTCCCCGGGAGTCGAGCAAGGAAGTGCGGAGGCACCCCACCGTCGATCATCCGGTGGCCGCTTGCCCGGACGCTGCCCGTCATCTGGCCGCCGCCAGACGGGCGCTTCGCACGAGGAGGCGCCTGGAGCAGTATCGGGCCGCACGGCGCAGCTCCGGGCATGGCCTTGTCGAGGAGTTCGCCGCCATCCGGAGCCTTCTCGGGGAGATGGGCTACATCGAAGGTTGGACTCTCACGGGTCGGGGCCAGCGTCTCAGGTCGATCTACAACGAGTCCGATCTTCTGCTGTCCGAGGCTCTGGAGCAGGGGCTGTTCCAGGAGCTGGAGCCGGCCGAGATCGCAGCCCTGACATCGGCGTTCGTCTATGAGCCGAGATCGGACACCCCGTCGCTGGCGGAATGGCCAACTGTGGCGCTGGCGGAACGTTGGGAGGCTCTGGAGGCGCTCTGGAAGGAGCTGGTGGACCGGGAGAGGGCCCTTCGTCTCAGCCCGACCCGCAGGCCCGATCCCGGATTCGGCATTACCGCTCACCAATGGGCATCCGGGGTCGAGTTCGACGACCTCCCGACCCGGGGGATGGCACCCGGTGACTTCGTCCGCGTGTCTCGCCAGCTGGTCGACCTGGTCCGGCAACTGCGTGACAGCGCGCCGGGGCTGCGAGAAGACGCCATCGCCGCGCTGAGGGCCATCGATCGTGGCGTCGTCGCCGCCCAGGGAGTCGGGTAGTGAGCCACTAAGTGCCTACGTGGCAGGTATATGTGAACCGGTCGGCCGGCCGGAAGGCCGCTGATCCGGGGCTGATCGGGGGCCTGCTTCATGATTTAGGGGTGGAGCATGAGATCCACGCACCCGGATCCAGCGCGGAGACAACGTCCCACATACAGGCCGCCGCAGCCGCCGGCGCACGTCACTTCGCGCTCGCCGGCGGTGACGGGACGGTGAACCTGGCCGTGAACGCACTCATGACGTTGGATCTCGATGAGCGGCCCGTGATCGGCGTGCTCCCGGTCGGAACGGGCTGTGACCTCCTGCGGACCTTTGGACTGCCCCAGGACCTGGCAGGCGCGGCCCGACATCTGACCACAGACGACACGTATGCGATCGACGTGGCAACCCTCGAGGGCAGCTGGGGCACCCGCTATTTCGTAAATGTGGCCCAGGCAGGAGTGGGGGCGGCGGCGGCGCAGACAGCTGAACGCCTGGCCAGAGGCCTCGGATCCGCCCGGTACTCCCTCGCCTTTGCCGGGCGGCTCCCCGGCTTCCCCCGGGCCAAGGTCACGGTCGTCACGGAGCGCAGGACCATCGAGGCGGAGGCGCTGGCGGTGATCCTCGCCAACGCCCAGTTCTTCGCCGGCGGGTGGAACGTGGCCCCCAAGGCCACCCTGGTCGATGGGGTCATCGACGTCCAGATCATCGACACACCCAAGACCTCCGCCCCGGCACTCGTGCCGAAAGTGATCAAGGGCACCCATCTGACTGATCGATCGGTGCGAAGGCTGTCTGCAGCTGAATTCAGCGTTACTTGCGATCCGGTCTGGCCGGTGGAATGTGACGGAGATCTGGTGGGGAATACGCCGGTGAGCGGCCGTGTTATCCCCGCCGCGATCCGTCTGAAGATCTGATCGGACGCCGACTTATACTCCCGCTCCGCCGAGGGGCGAATACCCGGGTGCACGATGGCCAAAGAACAAGTAGAAGAGCTCGCTGAGGACTTCCAGGAAGATCCTGAAGACGCGCCCGAAGAGGACCTCGACGTCGCGGACATCACCGAGCTCGACGAGGACCTCGAAGAAGTAGACCTCGAATCCGATTTCGAAGAAGAAGAGGACGACTTCGAGGAGGAGGAGTCGGAGGAGGAGGAGGAGTACGAGTCCGAAGAGGACGAGGACGGCGAGGAGCACGACGAAGAGACCACAGAGGCTCTGGAGGAGCTCGAGAGCGAAGAGCTCGAGCTTCTCGACGATGAGGCCGGCGAGGCGATGCTCGTCGACGAGGCGGAGGAGCTCCGGGCCATCAGGCGTGAGGAGCTGACCATGAACGTCGACGCACAATTGCAGAGGTCCGACGAGTTCGTGTGCCAGTCATGCTTCATGGTGAAACGGACGAGCCAGCTGGCCAATCGCAAGAAGATGTTGTGCGTCGACTGTGCCAACTGACCGAGTAACGGTCGTCCTCCCCACCTACAACGAGAGGGAGAACCTCTCCGATATCGCTGCAGCGATCACCACTCATGGCTACCGGCTCCTGGTCGTGGATGACTCCTCCCCCGACGGGACAGGTGAGATTGCAGACGAGATGGCGAGGGCCAACCCGGCCATCTCGGTCTTGCATCGTGAGAAGAAGGAGGGTCTGGGGCCCGCTTATCGCGCCGGTTTCGACCGCGCTCTGGCAGACGGGGCAGAGACGGTGATCGAGATGGACGCCGACTTCTCGCATGACCCGGCCGATCTGCCACGTCTCGTGGAGGCTGTGGAGCAAGGCGCGGACCTGGCAATCGGCTCCCGATACGTGCCAGGGGGCTCGACCCCGGATTGGCCGTGGAGCAGGCGCTTCATCTCGAAAGGGGGCAACCTCTACGCCCGAATCATGCTGGGTATCCCCACACGGGATGCGACCGCCGGGTTTCGGGCCTTCCGGGCCGAGGCGTTGCGGGTGCTTTCGTACGAGAACGCCGAGGCGTCCGGCTACGGGTTCCAGGTCGAGATGGCAATGCGAGCCCATGGGGCCGGCATGAAGGTGGTCGAGGTACCCATCAGCTTCAAGGACCGGACCAGGGGGACCTCCAAGATGGGCACCGGGATCGTCCTCGAGGCGATGGGGCTGGTGACCGTTTGGGGATTCAAGCGCTTGTTCGGCGGGAGCGATAGCGGGAGTGCTTCGTGAGGGTGACCGCCCGATTGGCGGGTCCTCAGGATCTGCCGGTGTTGCTCGGCCTGTATCGCGGGCTGGAGGAGGAGATGACCGCACTCCATCCCATGTGGCCGCTGGCAGATGGGCTGGCCGAACCCGTAGAGACGTCGTTCCGGGATTTGCTCGATGACGAGGACAGCATCGTCGTGATTGGCGAGTTGGATGGCTATCCCCTTGGGTTCTCCTGGGCCAGAGTGGAGCAGATCCTGCCCCAGGCCGGGGGAGCCGAGGTGGGATCGATCCGTCTCATATACGTCGATCCAGAGGCTCGCGAGGTGGCAATCGGCGAGGAAATGAGGGATTACGTCATGGATCTGCTCAGAAAACGCGGCATCTCCAGATTCGACGCCCACGTCTTGCCCGGTCACCGTCTCGCCAAGAACTTCTTCGAGGCAGGCGGGTTCTCGGCTCGATCGATAACGATGTATCACGACGACGCCCGTGACCGGTGACCCACCCCTGGTCGGCGTTGGCGTGGTCCTGATCGAGGACGGGCGGATCCTGCTGGTCCAGCGTGGCCACGAGCCGTCCAAGGGCATGTGGGCCGTGCCTGGCGGCAAGATCACAAAGGGGGAGACACTTCGCCAAGCGGCGGCGCGGGAGGCCCTGGAGGAGACCGGCCTGACAGTCGAGGTGGGGGAGGTGATCTGGGCGGGAGAGCACATCTCTGATCACGGGCACATCGTCCTGATCGACTTCCTCGGATCGGTCGTCGGCGGGGATCTTGCCCCGGCTGACGACGCTGACCAGGCCGAGTGGGTGGCTCTGGAAGAGACCGACAGCTACCCGCTCACGCCGACCATGGAGGAGCTCGTCAGCCTCCTCCGCGCCAGGTCTCAACCATGGCAGCCATAAGCTGCGAACCATGAGCACGGGCCCGGTGGAGCTGCTCCAGGAGATGATCCGCAACAAGTGTGTCAACGATGGCTCGCCCGAAAGCGGCGGGGAGTTCCGCTCGGTGGCCACGCTCCTCGACTACTTCGGCCTGGACGGCGAGATCGTGGAGCCCGTGCCCGGTCGACAGTCCCTGGTCTACCGCATCCCGGGTACCGATCCCCAGGCTCCGTCGATTGCGCTCGTGCCCCACCTCGACGTGGTCCCGGTGGACCCCAGCGGCTGGTCGGTGGATCCATTCGCCGCCGAGGTCGACGATGGGTTCGTGTACGGACGGGGGGCCGTCGACATGCTCAATGTGACCGCGGCCATGGCCGTCGCTGTCAAGCCGTATCTGACCGGTGACAGGAAGGCAACGGGTGACCTCGTGTTCGCCGCTGTGGCCGACGAAGAGGCCGGGGGGAGGCTTGGTGCGATGTATCTGGTCGAGGATCGATGGAGCCTCGTCCGCACCGACTATTTGCTTACCGAGCTCGCTTACCCTGGCCTCGAGGCTGGGGGTCGACGCACCATCCCCGTTTCGGTCGGAGAGAAGGGCGCATACTGGTCCGTCCTCGAAACCAAGGGAACGCCCCGGCATGGATCGGTCCCTTACGACGCCGACAACGCTCTCGAGAAGTTGGTACGTGCGCTTGCGGGGATAATCGAGTCATCCCCGCCGGTGGCTATCGGCACGGACTGGCTCGAATTCGTCCAATACCTGGGGCGTGCACCGGAGTCGGTGACCCGGCTCATCGACGCCGACCTGCTTGACGACGAGATCGAGCAGATCGCAGCAGAGGATCCGGATCTCGCCAGATATGTCCACGCTGCGACGCACCTAACGATCTCACCGAACGTCGCCAGAGCCGGGACGAAGACCAACATCGTGGCCGATCGCGCCCGGGCCCAGCTCGACATCCGCGGGCTCCCAGGCATGAATCGGGCCTTCGTCGACTCATATCTCGAGAAAGCGATGGGTGAGGCGGCCAGTCATGTCCAGATCACTCCGGTCATGGACATGGATGCGACGGTCTCAGATGTTGGAACAGCTCTATGGCAGGCGATCGGCGATGCGGTCGAAGAGCTCGAAGGTCACAGGAACCTCGCCCCGACACTGATGACCGCAGCCACCGACGCTCGCTTCTGGAGGACGCGAGGCACAGTCTGTTATGGCGTCGGCCTGTTCGACGATCGCATGGGCTTCTCCGAGATGCTCTCGCTGTTCCACGGTCACGACGAACGGGTGTCGGCGGCCTCGGTGGAGCGCACTGCGCTTCTCTACGAACGGGTGCTCGAGCGGTTCTTCGCCGCCCCGTGAACGTCATCTGTGACATCGACGGGGTCGTCTATCGAGGTGACCAGTTGGTTCCAGGATCGGACGACGCCCTGGATCGCCTGATCCGAGCAGGTGTCCATGTCTGGTTCGCGACCAACAACAGCACCAAGACACCGAAGATGGTCAGTGACCGAATCACCGCCATGACCGGCGTCGCGGTTGCCCCGGAGTCGATAGTCACCTCTTCAGAGGCCGCGGTCGGAATGCTGCGAGAGCATGATCGACCCGTCATGGTGCTCGGCTCCAGCGGCATCATCGGAGCCTTGTCGCAAGCAGGGATAGAGACGACCGAAGATCCGGCGAGGGCCCGGGCCCTGTTGGTTGGTCTCGATTTCGACCTGAGCTACGACCGTCTCACACGAGCGGCCAACGCGGTGAGGGGCGGAGCCAGGTTCATCGCAACGAACACCGACCCGACCTACCCGGTGGCCGATGGTCTGCTTCCCGGTGGCGGGTCGATGGTTGCTGCGGTGCAGACCACGACGGGCGTGGACCCGGAGGTCGCTGGCAAGCCACATGCTCCGATGCGGGCACTGCTCCGCTCACGCGGCATCACCGACGCTTGGGTCATCGGCGACCGGGTCGACACCGACATCGCCCTCGCCCGAGCCGAGCCCGATTGGCGTTCGATCCTCGTACTGAGCGGTGTGACCCGGGAGGGGGAGGTCTCCGGAGCTGATCATGTCGTTCCCGACCTGGCTGCGGCCGTAGATCTGGTCCTTCGCAACGTGTGACCGGCGATCTGGCCTTGCTACCGCGAGTTGGGCGATAATCGCACGATGGACCTGACCCAAGACCAGATCGACAAGCTGGAGGCCGCTCTGGCCCGCCTCGAGGAGCTCGATCCTGCCGAGGTGCCCGAGCCGGCGGCCGAGCTGGCCGAGATCCTGGGGTGGATCCTCGAGGAATCGGAGCCCACCTGACCAGACGTCGTCTCGACGCCGAGATGGTGCGTCGCGGGCTGGCCCGGAGCCGGAGCGACGCGCAACAGCTTGTCTCCGATTCCAGGGTTCTGGTGGGCGGGATGCCGGCCCCAAAGCCGGCCTCTCTCGTCTCCCCGGATACGCCGATCGAGCTCGTCTCGGATGAGAAGCGATGGGTGTCACGAGGCGCCCACAAGCTCCTGGCGGCCCTGGAAGCGTTCAGCGTGAGCCCTGAGGGCAAGGATGCTCTCGACGTCGGTGCTTCGACTGGCGGGTTCACCGAGGTGCTGCTGGCCAGTGGGGCCCGGTCGGTGACCGCTCTCGACGTGGGAAGGGCGCAGCTACACGAGAGCCTCCGTTCTGACCCTCGCGTCGACTCTCTCGAGCGCACCAATTTCCGCTTGATCGATCCCGGGAGCCTGCCGAAGTCGCCTTTCCCGATCGTGGTGGCGGACCTGTCGTTCATCTCCCTCTGCGCCGTAGCACGGAACCTTGCGGCGGTTGCGGAGGACAAGGGCGATGTCATCGTCCTGGTCAAGCCTCAATTCGAGGCGGGCAAAGGTGAGGTCGGCAGCGGTGGCGTCGTCCGTCGCCAGGAGACGAGGGATCGCGTCGTCGATCAGGTTTGCGACTGTCTGGAGAAAGCCGGCCTCGGTGCCCGTGGGATCATTCGATCGCCGATCGAAGGCAGGGACGGCAACGTCGAGTACCTACTCTGGCTCCGCAAAGGCGAGGACAGAATCGCTCTGGAGGTTCCGGCATGAGGTTCGCGCTCGAGGTGCGACAAGGCCCGGAGAACGCGTCGGTGTTCTCG
This sequence comes from Actinomycetota bacterium, assembly GCA_032155085.1. Lineage (GTDB taxonomy): Bacteria > Actinomycetota > Acidimicrobiia > Spongiisociales > ZC4RG35 > JARDZU01. The sequence continues at coordinate 8,373 of JALDXM010000012.1, forward strand.
GAGAAGCTGCGTGCCTCGATCACGTCGGTTGGCGGGGCAGTGGTGGAGGACGATGAGGCCCCGGACCTCGTGCTCGCCGTAGGCGGTGATGGGACTGTCCTGGCCGCCGCACAGAGCGCCCTGGCCCATGACGTTCCGCTGCTCGGATTCAATCTCGGGACCATGGGCTTTCTCGCCGAGGCCGAGCCGGAAGACCTGGAGTGGGTACTCGAGCGGCTGATGGCGGGCGACTACGACGTGACCGAGCGCATGACGATCAGGGCCAGCGTGGCGGGTCGGACGGCCACCGGTGTCAACGACGTCGTGGTGGAAAAGGTCGACAGCCAGCGTCTGATCCACCTCGACGTGGCGGTGGACGGGGAGCGTTTCGTCACGTATCGGGCAGACGGGCTGATTGTCGCCACCCCGACCGGGTCGACCGCCTACTCCTTCTCGGCGCGGGGACCTCTCATCGATCCGCTGCTCAACGCCATGATCCTCACACCTGTAGCGGCACATTCCCTCTTCGACCGCACCCTTGTCCTCCCACCTGCCAGCCGGCTCTCGATCGTCGTGCTTCGGGACCGCCCCGTGAAGGTCACGGTCGACAAGATCGACATGGGACATCTCACCGCAGGGCTCACCGTTGACATCGAGCAGGGCGAAAGGCCGGTGCAGTTCGTCCGGTTGGGGCAACGGTCATTTGCGCGGCTGGTGAAGGACAAGTTCGGTCTCGACTGATGCTTCATCACTTGCGTGTGCGAAACCTGGGTGTCCTCGAGGATGCCACCATCGCTCCCGGGCCGGGCTTCACAGTCATCACCGGCGAGACCGGAGCAGGGAAGACGATGTTGCTCGGCGCCTTGCGTCTCCTCGAGGGCTCGAAGGCGAGCCCGAATGCGGTCGGTCCGTTTGGCACTGAAGCCGTGGCCGAAGGGCTGTTCGGGGACGACGAGCACGAGATCGGCGCGACCAGGGTCGTCCCGGGAGAAGGCAAGAGCCGGGCATACGTCGATGGGAACGTCGTTGCAGCGTCTGTCCTCGGAGAGAAGCTGAGCGGTCTTGTCGAGATCGTGGGCCAACACGACCGGCTTGCCCTGCGAAAGCCCAGGGCGATCATGGACATCATCGACACGAGGCTCGACGACGATGGCCAGAACACCCGGGCCTCCTACCTCGACACGTGGAGCCGCTACCGGGCCGCCATAGCCGATCAACGCCGGCTCGGCGGCGACAACATGGCTCTGGAGCGTGAGCTCGACCTGCTCCGTTACCAGTCTGGCGAGATCGGGGCCGCGGGTCTGAAACCCGGCGACGACGCACACATGGAGGCGCTGGCAGCCCGGCTGAGGAACACCGAGCTGATCCGCGAGAGTGTCTCGTCAGCCCTGGAGGATCTGGATCGAGTCACGGCAGGAAGCGGCGAGGTGGTGTCGACGTTGAGGAAGCTTGCCGGCATCGACCCGACCTTTGCCGCGCACTCGGAAATGGCCGAAGACGTCGATGCCCGGGTGAGTGATTTGAGACGGCTGATGCGTCAGGCAGCCGACAGCATCGAGGAAGACCCAGAGGCGCTCGCCGAGCTCGAGACGAGGCTGAACCTCCTCGGCGACCTGAAGCGCAAGTACGGCCGCACTCTCGAGGAAGTGCTCGAGTTTGGGGAGGACGCTGCCCGTCGGGCCTCAGAGCTCGAATCGCTTCTCGAGCAGTCGGCGTCGATCGGGCAGCTGCTGACCGGCCTCGAGGCCGAGCTGGCCACAGAAGGAGAACGGCTGAGTGAGGCCCGGATCAGGTCAGGACGGCAGATCGAGGAAGACACTCGAGCCCATTTGACCGAGCTGGGCCTTCCCACAGCTGTCCTGAGGATCGAGCTCGCCGGTCAAACGCCGGGTGCGTCCGGCGCCGACGGTGTGACGATGTCATTCGCATCAGACAAACGAATGACACCCGGCCCGATACACGAGGTGGCATCGGGCGGAGAGTTGTCCCGACTCATGCTCGCCCTGAGACTCTCGTCCAGAGACCCTGGGACCGGCACCATGGTCTTCGACGAGATCGATGCCGGGGTGGGGGGTGCGACGGCTCTGACCCTCGGCCGGAAGCTCGCCGACCTCGCTGTCGACACCCAAGTGCTTTGTGTCACCCACCTCCCGCAGGTGGCAGCTCACGCCACGACGCACTACATAGTCGAGCGGGACGGCTCGCGCGCAGTGGTGCGGCTCGTCGATGGTGACGACAGGCTCACCGAGCTGTCGCGGATGCTGGCCGGCCTTCCCGACAGCGAGCGGGGACGTGAGGCGGCGGCCGAACTGCTGGAAGGGGCGCATTCGACTTAGCTCCCCCCTCCCCGGCTTCGCCGGAACTCCCCCCTCCGGGGGGAGAAATCCGGTCCCGGGCGCCATCGGTGCTACATTGGCATCCCGTCATGGACGGGCCACTTTTCACCTCAGATCCCAGCACTCAGCACCCTGAGGACGCCACCGGCCCGCCGACTCCCACCAAGTTCGTTTTCGTGACTGGCGGTGTCGTCTCAAGCCTCGGCAAGGGGATAGCCGCCTCATCCTTGGGGCGCCTCCTCAAGTCACGCGGCCTCCGGGTGGTCAACCAGAAGCTCGATCCGTACATCAACGTCGACCCGGGCACGATGAACCCCTTCCAGCACGGAGAGGTCTTCGTGACGGACGACGGTGGTGAGACCGACCTCGATCTCGGGCATTACGAGAGATTCACGGGGGAGAACCTGAAGCGAACCTCGAACGTGACCGCGGGCTCTGTCTACCTCTCCGTCATCCAGAAGGAGCGCCGGGGGGACTATCTCGGTGACACCGTCCAGGTCATCCCGCACGTGACCAATGAGATCAAGGAGCGGATCCGACGAGTCGGCGACCAGGATGTCGATGTCGTGATCACCGAGGTCGGAGGGACCGTCGGTGACATCGAGAGCCTTCCCTTCCTCGAGGCGATCCGCCAGTTCGGCAACGACATCGGGCGCGAGAACGTCATGTTCGTCCACGTCACCCTGGTGCCCTACATCGCAACATCCGAGGAGCTGAAGACGAAGCCAACCCAGCACTCTGTCGCTGAGTTGAGGAGCAAGGGCATAACCCCGGACGTCATCGTGGTCCGCTCCGATCGCGAGATCGACGAGGGCGTCCGGAAGAAGATCAGCCTGTTCTGTGACGTGCAGCCACGTGCAGTGATCGCAGCCCCGGATGTCCGGGATATCTATGAGGTGCCGCTGATCCTCCACGACGGCGGCCTGGATGCGGTCGTCTGTGACCGACTCGGCCTGGTCACCGGCCCGCCGCATCTCGACGGCTGGCGCTCGATGGTCGACAAGGCGCTGTCGGCAACGGAGAGCGTTCGCATCGGGATCGTGGGCAAGTACGTAGGCCTGCCCGACGCCTATCTATCCGTGGCCGAAGCCCTTCGACACGCCGCGGCGGACCAGGGCTTGGAGTTGGACCTGGTCTGGGTCCCGAGTGACGAGCTGACTGGCCTGTTGGCCGATTCCTATTTGGAGGACCTGGACGGGATCGTGATCCCCGGCGGATTTGGCTATCGGGGGGTGGAGGGAAAGGTGCAGGCGATCCGCTTCGCCCGAGAGAACGGCGTGCCGTTGCTCGGGCTCTGCCTGGGCCTGCAATGCTCGGTGATCGAGTTCGCTCGCAACGTTCTCGGTCTGAGCGATGCCAACAGCTCGGAGTTCGATCCGACGACGCCACACGCAGTCATCGACTTGATGGCCAGCCAGGAGGAAGTCGAGGACAAAGGCGGCACTATGCGTCTCGGTCTCTATGCAGCCAAGCTGGCCGAAGGCTCCAGGGTGCGCGAGCTCTACGGTCAGGAGCTGGTCTACGAGCGGCATCGCCATCGGTGGGAGGTGAACAACCGCTACCGGAAGGACCTCGAGAGTGCCGGGATGAGGCTCTCCGGAATGTCACCCGATGACAATCTGGTCGAGTACATCGAGCTCGTCGACCACCCCTATTTCGTCGGGACCCAGGCTCACCCCGAGTTCAGGTCTCGACCCGACGCGCCACACCCCCTGTTCGCCGGCCTGGTCCGGGCCGCCGCAGAGCGTGGCACCGTGGCCGCTGCACCGGCAGAAACGGTCGATCTCACCATCGAGTGAGACAGGGCCCGCCCGGGGCGGATAGCCTTGGAGTCAGGCCCGGAACGAGGGAGGTCCAGCCTTGATCGTCGGTGTCCCCAAGGAGACGAAGACCGAAGAGCACCGCGTCGCGCTCACCCCGGTGGGGGCACGCGAGCTGACCGAGCGCGGCCACACCGTCCTGGTCGAGAAAGGGGCGGGGGAGGGCTCGACGATCCTCGACGCCGAGTTCGAGGCCCAGGGAGCCAAGATCGTCCCTTCCGCCGTCGGCGTGTTCGAGGGTGCGGAGATGATCCTCAAGGTGAAGGAGCCGCAGAAGCCTGAGGTCGAGATGCTCCGCGCCGGGCAGATCCTCTTCACCTACTTGCATCTCGCCGCCTACCCCCAATTGGCGACCGGCCTGCTGGAGCGGGGAGTCATAGCGATCGCCTACGAGACCGTGCAGCTCCAGGACCGGTCGCTTCCGCTGCTGGCCCCCATGTCTGAGATCGCGGGCAGGATGGCCACACAGGTCGGCGCCTATTTCCTCGGCAAAGGGGAAGGGGGCCGGGGTGTGCTCCTCGGGGGCGTGACCGGCGTCAAGGCGGGGATCGATCCGCGCGTGATGATCGACGTGATCAATGCCGGCTCTGGGCGCAATACCGCCACCGAGACCAAGTTC
>JALDXM010000013.1:0-12973 GCA_032155085.1 Actinomycetota bacterium
TCGCGCCCCACTGTTTCACAGAGACTCCGGTACTCATCCAGTGGCCACCCCGGCCCATGGACCAGGGCCAGCAGCTCCGCCGCCCAGAGACCGGCGATCGGCGCATGTGCATCCTCACCAGGGTCCGAGTCACGCAGCGCCGACACGCCATCGGGAGGATCTGGCCACCACAGGTTCACACCCATCCCCACCACGACCACGCCCGATGAGCGCTCGACAAGGATCCCTCCTGCCTTGCCACCAGCCGTCATGAGGTCGTTGGGCCATTTCAGGGCCAAGCCGCCCATGGCCCGGCCTGCTGCGACGCCGGCCATCAAAGAGAAGGGCCGCTGGTCGTCATCGGGGGCGCGGAAAGCCATCGACACTGCCAGGGACCTGGGGGCGTTGTCCCAGACGGCCCCACCCCTCCCCCGGCCTGCCGTCTGGCGACGAGCGGCAACGACCACGGGAAGTGAGTCGAGGCGGGCGCGGGCCAGGTCCTGGGTCGATGAGACCTCTTCCTCCCAGATTTGCAAATAGGGTGTAGCCATCTCGTCTCCTGACGAGTCGAAACGTGAGGTTACGGAGGAGTCTTGGGGACCGAGGCGCGGATCGAGCGACTCAGGGAGCTACGCGAGGAGGCCCTGCACACGGGCAGCCAGCGCGCCGTCGCCCGTCAGCACGAACAGGGGAAGCTGACCGCGCGCGAGCGTCTGGACACCCTGCTCGACAAGGGCACCTTCCAGGAGATCGATCAGTTCGTCCGTCATCAGTCATCGGGCTTCGGGATCGAGGACAAGCGGCCGCTCGGTGACGCGGTGGTCACCGGCCACGGCACGATCGACGGCCGCCCCGTATTCGTCTTCGCAGAGGACTTCACCGTTTTCGGTGGGAGCCTGAGCAAGGTCGTCGCCGACAAGATCTGCAAGGTGATGGACATGGCTCTCGACACCGGAACGCCGGTGATCGGCCTCAAGGACTCGGGTGGAGCCAGGATCCAGGAGGGCATCGCTTCTCTCGATGGCTATGGGAGGATCTTCGAGCGCAACGTCCGGGCATCAGGCGTCATCCCACAGATCTCGGTGATCATGGGACCCTGCGCCGGAGGCGCCGTCTACTCCCCTGCCCTCACCGACTTCGTGTTTCAGGTCGACCAGACCAGCCACATGTTCATAACGGGGCCTGATGTCATAAAGGCGGTGACCGGCGAAGAGGTGACCATGGAGGACCTGGGAGGCGCCGCCACCCACGCGTCGAAGTCGGGGGTGACGGCCTTCGTGTACCCGACTGGCATCGATGCCCTCGAGGCGGTCCGCTACCTGATGTCGTATCTGCCCCGAAACAACATGGAGCTTCCCCCATACTTCGCTCCGGCCGACCGACCCGACCGTCTCGACGACGCCCTGGACTCGATCATCCCTGACTCGGCCAACCAGCCATACGACATGGTGGAGCTGGTGGAAACGGTGCTCGACAGCGGCGAGTTTCTCGAGGTGCACGAGATGTGGGCCAAGAACATCGTGATCGGGTTCGGGCGGCTCGACGGGCACGCCGTCGGAGTCGTCGCCAACCAACCGGCGATCCTCGCCGGCACGCTCGATATCGAGGCGTCTGAGAAGGCAGCCCGATTCGTCCGATTCTGCGACGCCTTCAACATCCCGATCATCACGTTCGTCGACGTCCCCGGGTTCCTCCCCGGGGTCGAACAGGAGCACGGCGGGATCATCAGGCACGGGGCCAAGCTGCTGTACGCCTACTGCGAGGCCACGGTGCCCAGGATCACCGTGATCACCAGGAAGGCCTATGGCGGCGCTTATCTCGTGATGAATTCGCGCGGGGTGAGAGCCGACCTAGTGTTCGCCTGGCCCTCGGCCGAGATCGCGGTGATGGGGGCCCAAGGCGCGGTGAACGTCATCCACCGAAGGGAGATATCCGCCGCCGATGACCCCGAGAGGACACGCGGCGAGTTGATCGCCGACTACGAAGAGAAGTTCAACAACCCCTACGTTGCCGCTGAGCTCGGTCTGGTCGACGAGGTCATCGAGCCCCGGGAGACCCGTTACAAGCTGATCCGCGCCCTCGAAGTCCTCCGCACCAAACGAGAGAGCCTTCCTCCGAAGAAGCACGGGAACGGGCCTCAGTGATGAAGAGTCTCCTCGTCGCCAACCGCGGCGAGATCGCGGTCAGGGTCATCCGGACCGCCCGTGAGATGGGGATGCGGACTATCGCCATCTATTCGGAGCTGGACCGGGACTCCCTCCATGTCGATCTGGCCGACGAGGCCTGGAACGTTGGGCCCGCGCCCGCTGCCGAGAGCTACCTGAACCAGCAGAAGGTCCTCCAGATCGCACACGACTCCGGTGCCGAGGCGATCCACCCTGGCTACGGGTTCCTGTCCGAGAACGCCAAATTCGCCCAGGCGGTCAGCGATGCCGGGATCGTATGGGTCGGACCACCGGCTTCGGCGATCGAGGCAATGGGCGACAAGATCACGTCGCGTCGCAACGCCGAGAAGTTCGGAGTCCCGACTGTCCCGGGTGTCACCGATCCGGTGACGTCGGTTGACAAAGCGGCGTCATTGGCCGAGCAGTTCGGATACCCGATCGCGATAAAGGCCGCCCACGGTGGTGGCGGCAAAGGACTCAGGGTGGTTCGAGGGCCGGACGAGATCGACGACGCGTTCGAAGGGGCGAAACGTGAGGCCGACGCCTACTTCGGGAACCCCGAGGTCTACGTGGAGAAGTACCTCGAGCAACCCCGTCATGTCGAGGCGCAGGTGCTGTTCGACTCCAAAGGGAAAGGGGTGTTTCTCGGCGAGCGTGATTGCTCGGTGCAACGGCGTCATCAGAAACTGATCGAGGAAGCACCCTCTCCGGGCCTTCTCGTGAAACAGCGCCGGGCCCTCGGCCGTGCCGCCCTGGCCGCCGGGAAGTCATGCGGCTACGTCAGCGCAGGAACCGTGGAGTTCCTGGTCGACTCGTCCGGCGAGTTCTACTTCCTCGAGATGAACACGAGACTCCAGGTCGAGCACACCGTCACTGAGATGGTCACCGGTGTCGACCTGGTCGAGTGGCAGTTGAAGATCGCCGCCGGCGAGGACCTCGGCTTCGAGAGTATCGAGCCCCGCGGGCATGCCATCGAGTTCCGGATCAACGCCGAGGACCCTTTCAACGACTACATGCCCACGCCGGGACAGGTCGTCGAATGGCAGGAGCCGGCGGGCCCAGGGGTGCGGGTCGACTCCTGGATCACCCCGGGGACCAACGTTTCGCAGTACTACGACAATCTGATGGCCAAGTTGGGTGTCTGGGCCCCCGACCGGGCCCACGCCATCAGCAAGGGCCGGCGGGCGCTGGAGGAGTTCCGTGTGACTGGCGTCGCATCGACCATCCCTGCGCATCTGGCGGTGCTCTCCCATCCCGACTTCATCAACGGAGACCATCACACCAAGTGGATGGAGGAGAGTGTCGACCTGGGTGGTGGTGATCCCGACGCCACTCCGTCGCTACCGGAAGGTGAGGACCTGGAGAGGCGCGATATCACGGTCGAAGTTGGAGGGCGTCGGTTTGCAGTGAGTTATTGGGCTCCCGAGCCTGCGGCCGGTGCCATCAGGCGCCGGCCACCCAAGCTGCAGCTGAGCGGCGGCCCCGCCACACCGGATGGTGTTGTCACCGCCCCAATGCAGGGCACCATCGTCAAGGTGCACGTGACCGCAGGGGCTGCGGTCAGCGAGGGGGACCCGATCTGTGTCCTCGAGGCGATGAAGATGGAGAACGAGGTGCGCTCCCCGAATACCGGCGAGGTCGTCGACCTCCGTGTCCAACCCGGCGACACAGTCACCCCCGGTCAGGTGATCGCGATCGTTAAATAGGTACTTACTCCGCTGCGTCGGAGATGGCCTCGGTCATCGTCGGGTGGGCCATGAGGGTCTCCACCAATTGCTTGACCGTGACGTCGGCCTGAACCGCGAGAGTTAGTACCCCGATCAGCTCCGAAGCGCGGTGGCCGACGATGGTGCCGCCGAGCACGACACCGGTGGCCGGGTCGGAGGTCAGCTTCACGAAGCCCCGCGTGAAATGCTGGAGCACGGAGCGGGCATTGGCGGCAAAGGGCACCTTCATGGTGCGAACTTTGCGTCCCTGCGCCGCGGCCTCGACGTCCACCAGCCCAACAGAAGCGATCTCGGGCTCGGTGAAGATTGCCTCGGCGACCTTCGAGTAGTCCAGGGGCTCGACAGGGAGGTCGAGGGCATGACGAGCGATCTTCCGGCCCTGCATCGAGGCCACAGACGAAAGTGGCATCTGCCCGGTCACGTCGCCGGCGGCGTAGATGTGCGGCACCGATGTCCGCTGGTACTCGTCGACCTCGACATACCCACCATCGGTCGCGATGCCCGCTTCCTCCAGCCCGAGCCCTTCGGTCAAAGGCACCGAACCCACCGCGAGAAGGGCGTGTGACCCCCTCAGGACCCGCCCGTCGTCGCAGAACACCGAGACCGAGGCGCCGTCGAGGTCGATCTTCTCCGCACGGGCCCCGAACACGAGATGAACGCCCCGCTCGATGAAATCTTCTTCGAGGACGGCGGCGACCTCGGCGTCGCGCAGTGGGAGGATCTGGCGCCGGGATACGACCAGGCTCACCTTCGACCCGAGGCTCTCGAAAATGTGGGTGAACTCGACCCCGGTCACCCCCGAGCCGATGATCACTACGTGCTCGGGCACCTCCGCCATGGAATAGCAGTCCCTGGTGGTGAGCACCCTCTCCCCATCGACCGGCGCCCAGTCGGGGACGCGAGGGGCTGACCCTGTCGAGATCATGGCCCTGTCGAACCCGATGCGACGCTCCCCTGTGTCGGTTTCGACCACGACCTCCCGATCCGAGACGAAGCGCCCATGCCCGTTGATGACATCGACGCGTTGTGACGCCAGCAGCTCGAGCCAGTTCCGGTTGATGTCCCCGGTGATCACCTGAATCCGCTCGGCCAGGACCCCGGTGTCCACCTTTGTCGGCTCGGTGGAGAGGCCCAGCTTGGCCGCATTCCGGACCGAGGAGTGCCTGAGAGCGCTGGCCGCCATCGTCTTCGACGGGATGCAGTCCCAGAGATGGGCGGCACCACCGACGATCTGCTTCTCGATCAGCGTGACGCGGCCGCCCTTGGACGCGGCGGTGGTGGCTGCCTGGGTTCCGGCGGGGCCGCCACCGATGATCACGAGATGTCGTCTCGAATCGCTCATGTCGTTTCGGTAGATGACGATGAGACGGTAGACACCGGGCATCGCCCCGACCTATTTGGTGCTCCGGTATTTCTACGCATAACAGGTATCCTGCCACCGTTCCCGTCGGTGTAGGTCGGGAACTATCCAGGACCCATTGGACGTCCATTCCTATCCATGGCCCGTAAAGCCCTGATTCACCAAATAGAAGCGCGAGAGAGGCGCGGCCGCTGGTTCGGCGCGCTTGCCACCCTCATCTCGATTTCCCTGCTCCTCTCCGGATGGGTGGGGCTGTTTGCGTTCCTCGGAGCCAACAGCGCATACGGGACCTTCGATGAGGTCAAGCACGACTGGGTTCCGGATACGAAATCCATGGAGCTGACCCTTCCTGACTTGAGCCGCGTCAGCCGCATCTATGCCGAGTCTGGCGAGGTCCTGGCCGAGCTGCACGACGGCCGCAACTCGGAGCCAGTTGCCTACAAGGACGTGCCGGAGACGCTGGTCTACGCAATCCTGGCCGCCGAGGACAGCGAGTTCTTCGAGCACGAGGGCATCGACTTCTCCGCCATCGTCTCGGCGGCAATCGACAACCTGATCTCCGATCGCACACGTGGCGGTTCCACCATCACCCAGCAGGTTGTGAAGAACGCGTTCGTCGGGTCCGAAGTCACCATCCAGCGCAAGATCACCGAGGCGTTCGTTTCGGCCGAGGTGGAGCGCCGATTCCCCAAGGAGAGGATCCTCGAGTTCTACATGAACTCGGTCTACTTCGGGGCCGGCGCATATGGGGTGAAGACCGCGTCCGAGGAGTTCTTCAACAAGCCGATGGCCGAGCTCACCATCAGCGAGGCAGCCACCCTCGCCGTCATGGTCCGCAACCCATCCCTCTACAACCCTCGCAGCAGGCCCGAGCTCACCCTGGAGCGGCGTGATGAAGTCATCCGCGAGATGCAGGAGAACGGATGGATCGCCCAGGCCCAGGCCGACGCAGCAGTCCAGGACCCGATAGGTGTGATCGAGGCACCCCTCCGTCGCGGCCTGGCGGATCACGTCGTAGCCGAGGTCAAGCGTCAGCTTCTCAACAGCCCGGATTTCGACTTCCTCGGCGCCACCCCGGAAGAGCGAAAGAAGGCGGTCTTCGGCTGCCCTGCAGACGATGTCGCATGTGAGGGCGGAGGCGGCCTCCAGGTCTTCACCACGATCGACCTCGAGCTGCAGAACAAGGCAAACGAGATTCTGCAGACCTGGCTGCCTCTCCCGCCATACGAGGAGAATGTGGCGCACTGCCGGGAGATCCTCCCCGAAGAGACCGACGACTTCCTGGCCCGCTACGCCGAGACCCATTCATGTGTCCCGACCGGCGCCATGACCATGGTCGACAACTGGACAGGTGCCGTGAAGGTGATGGCCTCCGGTCTCCCATTCGAGTTCTCCCAATTCGACCTTGCAGTGCAGGGCCGGAGGGACCCGGGTTCCTCCTTCAAGCCATTCGGCCTGGTAGCCGCTCTGGAGAACGGCTTCACGATGGGTCACAGCTGGAGCGGCAAGAGCCCGATCAAGATCGAGTGCCCGTTCCCCTGCGCCCCCAATGGGTCGAACATCTGGACCGTCCACAACGCGGGGTCTTCTGTCGGCGTCATCGACCTGGAAACCGCCACGTACAACTCGGTCAACGCCGTCTATGCGCAGCTGTCATTGGAGGTCGGCCCGGAGAAGATCGTCGACGTCGCCAAGAGAATGGGCGTCGACGAGTCGGCCCTCGATCCCGTGCTCTCCATCGTCTTGGGCAGCTCCGCGGTCAGCACCAAAGAGATGGCCAACGCCTTCTCCAACTTCGCTACCTACGGGCAGCACGCTGATGACTACGTGGTCGCCAAGATCGTGAACAGCGCCGGAGAGACCATCTACGAACACCAGCCCGAGGTGACCCAGGTCGCCGACCCCGCGATCTTCGCCGCAGCCAATCGTGCTCTCAAGAAGGTGCCGGTGTCCGGGACTGCTCCGCGGGCGAACATCGGCATCCCCCAGGGCGGCAAGACAGGGACCCATCAGAGCTATCTGGACGCGTGGTATGTGGGCTACACCCCTGAATACAGCACCGCGGTCTGGATCGGTTACGAGGCACAGCAGGTCCCGCTCGTAAACGTCACCATCAACGGACAGCACTACGACCGGGTGTTCGGCGGCTCTGTCCCGGCCCCCATCTGGGCCGAGTTCATGAGCTATGTGCATCAGAACCTCCCCGTCACGGACTTTCCCCCGGAGCCAGGCAACATCGGGAAATGGCTGGTGCCACCTCCGACCACGGTCCCCAATGTCGTCGGGCTGGACCAGGGCAGCGCCGAGGCCGAGCTGCGTGAGGCCAAGCTCAATGCGGCGGCCGAGCCGGTGCCGGCGCTGGAGCCGGCAGGCACCGTCGTCAACCAGGCGCCTGGCGGTGGGGCCACGGTCCGGCAGGGCTCCTTCGTCACGATCTACGTGTCGACGGGCGAACTTCCCGTCGCCCCGCTACCCAATGTGCAGGGCATGACCTTCGATCAGGCGGTGGAGGCGGTCCGCGCCTTCGAAACCGAGACAGGGGTGAGGGTCAACCTCATCCAGAGCGAGGCCCCAACCTCAGACCCAGCTCAAGTGGGGATCATCCTTGCCACCGAGCCGCCACCCGGCACCGTGATCGAGGGCGCCGTGGATGTGGTGGCGAGGATCGGAATCCTGGCCGCCGCGCCCCCTTCGACCGAGCCGCCGGACACCGACTGACAGGCAGCCCGGTCAGCCCGCCCTGAGCGCCTCGACCGGCTCCAAGGCAGCAGCCCGGAGGGCGGGATAGAGCCCGGCGACCAGACCGGTCACAGCCCCGATGATTGGGGCGAGCAGTGGCACCGCCGGGTCCAGGACGGGGGTCCAGGTTCGTGCTGCCGATATCGCCACCACGACGAGCACACCCAAGCTGGCGCCGATGATGCCGCCGACCAGGCCCATCGCGGTCGACTCCATCAGGAATTGCGCAGCGACGTGACGTCGTGCTGCCCCCAGGGCCCGGCGAAGGCCGATCTCACCGATACGTTCCAGGACCGAGACCAGGGTGACGTTGGCGATGCCGATTGCACCCACCAGAAGCGAGACACCTCCCAGGACCAGGAACAGAGCGTTCACGTCGCTCTCGACGTCGCGCCTCAAGTCTTCCGGCTCCGGTGGCTTCTGCACCCGCAGCAAGGTGGGCTCATTTGGTGAAAGGGCGATCGCAGCCTGCTCGGCGATCAGGGAGGCAGCTCCAACCTCGACGTCGATCTGAACCGTCGAGGCGGAGGCGTACTCATACATCTCGCGGGCCGAGCCCTCGGGGATCACGACTGCGTTCAGCAGCTCGGGTTGCCGACGGACTTCGTCCAGGATGCCGATGACAACGAAGGGATCGTCCCCGACGAACACCACCGGCTGTTGGTCGACCCTCGTCACGTTCAGCCTCTGTGCGGCGCCGGTGCCCAGGATGGCGACCCGGTCGGCCCGGTCTGAGTGCCCCCAGTCGAACCATCGACCCGTGGCCAACTCCCCTCTCACTGCATCCAATATCCCTGGGCTGGCGGCATAAATGCTCATTTGGAACTCGGTCTGAGCCAGCGGGTCGGGTATGGGCACACTGCGCACCAAGGCAGGACCGACATCGACCGGGCCCAACGAACCGGCGGCATTCACACCGTTCAATCGAAGCAAGCGCCGCTCCGCATCGATCGGGATCTCGACGCGGACATCGGTTGGGCCACCAAAGGAAGCTTGATCGTTGGTGACGATGACCGACGTTGCGGACAGCTCGTCGAATCGTGCGACGATTTGGTTGCCGGCAGTGTTGGCCACCCCGAGTGTGGCAACGAGGGCGCCAATGCCGAGGACGGTGCCGAGAACCGTGAGAACCGTGCGACCGGGCCTGGCGAAGATGCCCGCAACTGCCTCCGCCGCCAGGTCACGAACCGAGATACGCGCCGGCGCGACCTCTTCGAGCCCGGGCTGCTGCAGCTCACCGATCATGCCGCAGCCTCGACTCGGCCGTCGCGGAGATGGATAGCCCGGTCGGCGTGGGTAGAGACCTGGTTGTCGTGGGTGACAACCATCAAGGTGAGCCCATCCGCCCTCAGTTCGTCGAACAGATCGAGGACGGCCCCTCCGGTAGCCGAGTCGAGGTTCCCGGTCGGCTCGTCGGCGAGCAACAGGGCCGGGCGTGTGACCAGGGCACGGGCGATGGCTACTCGTTGCCGCTCCCCTCCTGAAAGCTGCGTGGGCATGAAGTCCATGCGCCGGCTCAGACCCACGCGGATCAACGCCTGCTCCGCGGCCGGGACCCTCTCCGCCCTAGGCATCCCGTTGTAGATCGTGGACAACATCACGTTCTCGATGACGCTGCGGTGAGCCAGGAGATGGAAGGACTGGAACACGAAGCCGATGCGCCGGCTTCGGAGGCCAGAACGCTGACCTTCGTTCAGGCCCGAAGTGTCGATGCCTTCGAAGAGATAGGTCCCATCCGTGGGACGGTCGAGGAGCCCGATCACGTTGAGCATCGTCGATTTGCCCGATCCGGAAGGCCCGACAACGGCCAGATAGTCACCCCGGTTGACCGTCAACGAAGCGCCGATCAACGCGGGAACCGAGACATCCCCAGCTGCGAAGGTCCGGCCCACGTCCCTGAGCTCGACGACCGGGTCTGTGGGGCTCATGCGTCGGACGTCGTTGTTTCGGTGGTGTCCTCTGGCTCGGACGTCCCTGGCTCGGAGGTCTCGGACTCGGCGTCGGGTTCTTCCCCTGATGCCGTGTCGTTGCCCTCTCGACCCACCACTACCCAATCGCCCTCATCGAGCTCGCCTTCGAGCGGCGTGACCTCGACCAGCCCGCCGGCGGCGAGACCGGGTCGAACGGTGACCGTCCGCAGCTCATTCCCCTCCCCCTCTACTTGGACGATGGTCGAGCCGTTGGCCGTGGCGGAAAGAGCGGCAGCGGGCACCGCCAGAACTTCGCCGCCCGTAGAGCTGACAGGGATCGTGACACGCACATTGGTCCCGACGATCTCGGGTGGAATCTCGGCCGGCGTTATTTCGAGGTAGATACGATCGGGCTGCACACTGTCGGTCCCTGCCCGATCAGCCTTGAAAGAGATGACCCCCGGGATCACACCTCCGGTCTCCGGGTTCTCGATCTCGACCTCCATCCCCACTTCGACTCTGGGGGCATCCCGCTCGGTGACCGAAGAGCGAAGTGCCAGCTCGGACCCGGACACGGTGATGAAGGAGCCGTCGATGACAGAGCCACGAGACACGGCCACCTGGTCCACCCGGACCGGAAGGCTCTTGAGGAAGACAACCTCTCCGGCGGGAAGCCATGTGCCAAGCTGGGACTCGAGCTCGGCCAGTTCGGCCCGGGCAAGGTCCAGTTCCTGCCGCGCCGATTCGATCTGACGACGCATTGACGAGGTGTCCACCCCCCGTTGCAGATCTGCGAGGGCCGCTTGGGCGACGGTGAGGCGAGCGATCGCCGCGTCGACCAATGCCTGCTGCTCGGTGGCGGTCCGGTTCTGATCAAATCGGGCCTGATCGAGGGTCGTGGTGGCTTCGGCCACAGCTGCGGCCGCGTCCGGCACGCCATTGGCCAGATCCTCCTGGGCGGCTGCCAGAGCCGCCTCGGCCTCAGTCACCGCTCGCGCCGCCAGGAGGTTGGCACGGTCGGAGTCGATGTTGGCCAGACCCCAGGCGTCTCTCGCAGCATTGATCTCAGCCTGAGCTGATGCGACTGCCGACTGGCCCGAGCCGGCCTGGGCCTCGCGCAATGCTTGCTCCGAATCGGCCACCGAGCCTTCAGCGCCGGTCACCCGATCACGCGCTGCCCTGAGCGATGCCTCATCTTCCTGGGAGAGCCCATTGGGGCGATAACCAGCGGATTCATACCAGGCCGTGACGGCGCTGCTTGTCTCGCCGTCCCACACGTTGTCTGGAGTGCCGGTGAAAAAGCCCATTCGCGCCAGGGCTTCCTCGACCTGCAGAACATCGTCACCGGTAGCGCCCGGACGCAGGTCCCGGTACATCGGGATCTCGCCAGCGAGAAAGAAGACGGGCCGGCCCACCACCTCCACGGCCACGGCCCCTTCGACGAGTTCCGAGTTCACCTCCACAGCCTGGGTAACCACCAGCTTCTCCGGCGTCTCGGCAAACGAGCCAGAGAGGGCAACGGACAACGGCTCGTCGTAGACGATGTCGCCACGGGTGACCACGTCTGCAGACAGGACCTCCCGGACGACCTGCACCGCAATGTTCGATGCCTCGGGTGGCGCGGCCTCGGCAGCTGCCTCCGCGGGCGACTGGATCTGAGACCCGAAGAACCAGCCCAGCCCGGCGGCCAGCACCACGGCTCCGATCACGGAGCCCAGCAGGACATTCCGTCTCAAGCCCCCGCTACTCCTCGCTCACCTTTGGTCGATATCAGCCCCGTGCGCCCTGTTCGAGCTCACGGATCTCTTCGAGGGCGGCGCGATTCTCAGCGATGAAGTCCGCCTCGTATTCCTCAGAGACGTCCTGATAGACCTCCCAGTAGTCACCGCGGCATTCGTAATCGGCGACTGCCATGTCGATTTCCTCTTGCTGTAGAGCCGCCAGTGCCTCCATGTCGATGTTGTCCTGTGAGGCCTCTTGCGCCTCTGCGAAGAAGGCGTCGATCTCCTCCTGGGTCTTCTCCTGGAAGAAGGCGTCGATCTCCTCCTGGGTCCATCCCTCCATCGGGTCCACGTAACCCCCGTTGGGTCCCACGATGGCGTCGAACCGCTCCTGGAAGTCCGTGTAGACGGTGTCGTACATCGCGGTCATCGACTCGACCTCGTACCCACGTTCGGCCATGCATGCCGCCCACTGCTCGTTCAGCTCGACAATGCGGGGGTCGGCTTCCACCTGCTGAGACATGGCGTCCATGGCTGGCTGGATCTCAGCCCACAGATCCTGACTGTCCTCCATGCTCCCGTACTCGGCTTCCTGGGCCTCGCCATAACAGCCAGGGCCATAGCCGTTCATCACCTGGTACTCCTCGCCGGTCTCGGGGTCGACCTCGGTTTCCATCAACGCGTCGTTCTCCTCCTGGGTGCCGTAGAGGGCCTCATTCCAGGCGGTCATCTCCGACTCCGACATGGCGTCGAGCGCCTCCTGGTTGGGGTCGACCCACTCCTCCTCCACAGGTGGGGCAAATTCTTCCTCATTCCCGTACCAGGTGGTGATCCCGAACCCCTGAGTGCGGACGTATTCCTCTTCGTCCCACTCTTCTCCAACCCCGAAGCTGCTTTCGGGAGGGACAACCGGCAGATACTCGAAACCGGCCTCGGCCATGCAGACACGGATCGACTCCTGGATCCTGGCCTCCTGCTCCCGATACTGCGCTTCGGCGGCCTCGGGGTCTTCCTCGGCGTAGCCGAAGAAATCGGCCATCGTCTCCCCCTCTGACCCTGTGTCGCCATTCGTCGTCGACTCGGACGCAGTCCCCCCGCCTCCTCCGCACGCGGCGACCAACAACACCACCATCAAGGCTGGTAGCCCCCGTCTCATTTGTCCTCCTGCGTCAATCCCCGTGCACACACCCGTTGCAGTAGACGCTACCTGAAAGAGATCGGTTCCCACCGTGACGTACATCTCACATTTGGAATCTTTCGCGACCCTCGTCTATGACTCTTGACGTTGCTCTACGTTCACTAGTAGATCGTTGCGCATGAGAACCGAAGTACCCGGGGGTGGCCAGACTGCTCGTCCTCCGCATCTGCGCGC
>JALDXM010000014.1:0-12912 GCA_032155085.1 Actinomycetota bacterium
GCGGCCGTCGAGGGCGGGAGGGATGTGCATGAGCACGACCCGGTTCGGCTCGTCACGACGGAAAGGTGCCTCGTAGGTGAGCGTGTAGCCGGCGAAGTCGACCGATTCGCCGGGTGCGAGCTCGACTTCGGCGTGGAGGGGCAGGTTGGCGGCAAAAGCGATGCCCACCGCGACTAGGGCAACGCCGATATGGCTCACCTGCCCGGCCCAGAACGGCTGGTCGTTGCGAATGACCGTCTTCGCCTCGATGTAGAGCGATTGGCCCGACTTGGCGGACCTCTTGCCGGCCAACTCGACGAGCAGCCCGACGATTGCAGCCGCGACCCAGACCCCGAAGACGATCGCCAGGATGACCCATGCCACCCGGGTGATGGTCAGTGCGACGACGATCCCGGAAGCAAGCGCGACGATGGCAGGCCCTCTGAGACGTCGCCATAACAGGCCGGGCGGTGCTCCCCTCCATGGGGTGACCGGCCCGAAGCCCATCGTCAGGAGGATCATGAATGACAGCGGAACGGCAAGCCGGTTGAAGAAGGGCTCGCCGACACCAACTTGGGTCCCCGTGAACGCTTCGAGGAGAAGGGGATAGGTGGTTCCGATGAGGACGATGAAGGCGTAGACGGTGAGGAGGAGGTTGTTGAGGAGGAATGTTCCCTCCCGTGAGACGAAGGTCTCCATCCTCGGCGAGGACGCCACGAGGTGGGAGCGCATGGCGAACAAGGTGAAGGAACCTGCCAGCACGAGTACCAGGAAGCCGAGCAGGGCAGGGCCGATTGCGGACTGTGTGAACGAGTGCACGGAATTGATCGTCCCGGAGCGGGTCAGGAAGGTGCCGAGGATCGTCAAGGCGAAGGCGCTGATAACGAGCACGAAGTTCCAGGCCTGGAGCATCCCTCGCCTTTGCTGGACCAGACCGGAGTGGATGAAGGCCGTCGCTGCCAACCAGGGCATCAGCGATGCGTTCTCAACCGGGTCCCAGGCCCAGTAGCCGCCCCAGGAGAGCACCTCGTAGGCCCACCACCCCCCGAGCAGGATGCCCAGGGTGAGAAACGACCAGGCCACGAGGGTGGCCCGATGGCTTCGTCGCAGCCACTCCGGCCCGGGAACACCCAAGGCCAGGGCACCGATGGCGTAAGCGAATGGGACGGTCAGGCCGACATATCCGATGTAGAGGACAGGTGGGTGCACGGCCATCAAGAAGTGGTTCTGCAGCAGGGCGTTGGGCCCTGGACCATTGGCTGGCACATCGGCAGCAGCCAGGGGCCAGGCGCTCGAGGCGGCACAGCCTGTGGTCAGGGCATCGACACACACCTCGAAGGGGTTGGCCACGGTGAGCATCAACCCGAAGAAAAAGATCCCGACCCCGCCCATCACAGCGAGGGCGGCGGCTCCAAGTCGGTCGAGAGGGCGTTTGGCCACCACCCAGGTGAAAACGGCGAGGACGAGGCCCCAGAGGATGATCGAGCCCTCGAGGGCGGCCCAGGCGGTTGCCACGTCGAACGGAAAAGGGGTGGTGGTGGCATGGTGGTTGGCGACGTAGGCCAGGCTGAAGTCGTCCGTGAGCAGTGCGATCTCCATGGCTGCCATGGAGACGATGGCCCCGGCCATCACAAGCCTTGCCGGCGAACGGATCTGGCCGTCTCCTCCGCGAGCCGCGCCGATCCCCCTGACAACGAGGAGAACCGACCCGACAAGTGCTGCGGCGACGCCGGCCGATCCGAGCAGCGCCAGCATCAGCTATCGGGATCGCGGTAGGCCCCACCTTCTTCGGGGACCTCGTAATTCTCGTCGTGGCGGATCAGGGCTGAGTCCGCGGCGTAGACCTCACCCGACCAGGCGCCCTCGAGAAGGAGAGGGACCTCTTCGGCGAAGAGGGATGGCTTCGGCCCGGACAAGCGCACCGGTATGTCAGCACCGCCATCGGTCACGTGGAACGAGGTGGAGTCGTCCTCCTCGACGACGGTGCCTGCCACGACCGTCCCGGCCAGCCGGAACCGCTCGCCGTCAGGGAAGTCAATGCGCTGGTCCACAGCTTCGGTCGGGTAGAGGTAGTAGGTGAGATTGTCGTCGAGCCCGCTGAGGGTCAGAGCCAGGACGATGGCAATCACCCCCCCGATGCCGAGGTAGACGAAGCGACGCTGGTTCACGGGTCAGCCCTTGGCTCGTCGATAACGCAGATGCAGTCGGGCGGCGTACCAGACAAAGACTGCGTAGCAGATGACGAAGGTCCCGTAGACGATGACTTCGTCAGACATCTTCCACCTCCGACAGCCTCGGCGGGGTGACGGCGTCGCCGGCCGGGATCAGCTCTGCGGCGCGCTCTGCTTCGGCCTTTGCCACTTGGACCCGCGCCGCTGTCAGAGCAATGTAGAGAAGCGTGAACGCGACGATGTTCACCAGGAGCGCAATCACCATGGCATCAGGCATCGTCGCCCCGTCGGGCCGAATCGACTGGGTCTGGTGGAGGCTGCGGAACAGGTTCACCGAGAAATAGACCAGTGGTACCTGAACGACAGCAATCGCCCCGAGGATCGCCGAGCGCCGGGCCCTCATGACCGGGTCGGGTATGGCCCGGCGTAGGGCGAGGTACCCGATGTAGACGAAGAACATCACCGCAGTCGACGCCATTCGGGGGTCGGCCCAGTCCCAGGCCCGGCCCCACACGGCCTGACCCCAAACCATCCCGGTGAACAAGCCGGTGGCGGTGAACAAGACACCGGTCTCGACTGAGGCCTCGGCCAGCCGGTCCCAGCGGTCGGTCTTCCTGACCAACCACATGATCGACGCGAGGGCGGTGACGCCAAAGGCGAGGAATGCCACCCACATCGAAGGGGCGTGGATATTGACGATCCGCGTGAACTCCCCCTGAAGGCGGTCGGTCGGCGACGTGAAGGTGAGATAGAGACCCGCGGCCATGCTGATGGCGGCGACCACCAGCAGGATGCGAACTGTCTTCATCTCGATGCCTCCTCGATAGGCCGGGCAAGCCCTACGCCGGCCACCGCCAGCGCCAGGTCGACCGCGACCAGCAGCAACAACCAGGGCAGGATACCGGTGTCACGGGCTAGTGATTCCAGGGTCTGAGAGCCTCCGAGGACCAACGGGATGGCGAGCGGGGCGATGATCAGGGAGGCGAGCGCAGTGCGATTTCTGAGTCCGGCGGTCACCTCGCCGGCCAGCGTGCCGAGTTGGGTGAGGCCGATCGCGGTGAGAAGGACAGCGAGCGCGACCGGGATGGGCCAGCCCGCGGGCAGGCGAGGGCTGTAGAGAATGAACGTGGCCACGGCGAGCGCGAGCATGAAGCCCACCATCAAGACGATGCCCGATATCGAGCGGCCCACGAACCGCGCCGCAGGGTCGACGCCGAGCAACGCATAGAGGTCGCGTCGCTCGGTGCGGTCGTCAGCTGCTTGACGAAGCGCCACCTGCATCCCGAACAGCACCGCGATGGCCCAGAACACCGCCGGCCCGATCCTGGTGATGGCTGCCAGGTCGACCCCGAGGGCCAGTGGGAAGACGAGTAGGGCGACGACGCCGAAGGGGAGGATGATTCGGAACACGTCGCCGACCCTCCTCTCGACGCGCAGGTCGACCCGGGCGATCTCCACGGCCTGTTCCCAGAAGCTCACGCCACGGCCTCGAGACGGCCGGATGAGATGCTCATTGTCCGAGCGCAACGATCGACGAGATGAGTGGCGTCATGGGAGACCATCACCACGGACCCGCCGCTGGAAACGGCACGTTCGATAAGGGCATCGATGAGGTCACGGGCACTCGTGTCGAGACCAGAGAAGGCCTCATCGAGAAGGAGCAGGCGCGGCTTGGTCAGTAGGAGTCGGGCGACCTCCGCCCGCCGCAACATGCCATGTGAGCTCTGCGTCACCTTTCGATCAGCCGCTCCCTCGAGCCCCACCACCCGTAGGGACCGGTCTACCCCGGCCAGCTCCTTTCCGGCAAGACGTGCGGCGTGCTCGAGGTTCTCTCGCAGACTGAGCTCAGAGATGAGAGCCGGGAGGTGGCCGATGAGACCTATGTCCGGCCGAATCGTGTAGACGTCGGGCGACCCAAGCGACGCTCCGAGGACACGGCCTGACCCCTCGTCCAGTCGAACCAGTGTCGCCAATAGGCGCAGCAGCGTGGTCTTCCCCGACCCATTGGGCCCGGCGATGCCGAGGACATCGGATGGGCCGAGACTCAACGAGATGCCACGAAGGACGGCATGCCCGCCCAGGGATACACCGGCGTTCTCGAGGGTCACGTTGGTGCCCACGAGCTCAAGTCTCACTGGACAGGGTGTCGGACTCAAGTCACCGCCGCGCCGTTAGGTTGGGTAGCCATGAGTTGGGAGATAGTGATCGACCGACGGTTCAGGGGGCCACCTGCCAGCGGGAACGGGGGATATTCCTGCGGTGTTCTGGGCGACCGGTTCGAGGGTGTGGCCACTGTGACCCTGCGTCGCCCACCGCCGCTCGACTCCCCGCTTCAACTAGTCGAAGACGAAGGCGCGTTTCGTCTGTATGACGGCGACGTCCTGATCGCGGAGGCGAAGCCGGATGGCCTCGACATCCAGATCCCGAAGCCACCAGGCCTCGACGAGGCACTGACCGCTTCACTGGGCTACGTGGGTTTCCAGGACCACCCGTTTCCCACGTGTTTCGTGTGTGGGCCCGATCGAGAGCCCGGCGACGGCTTGCGCATCTTCCCTGGGCCCATCGAGGGACACTCTCTGGTGGCGGCGCCGTGGGAGCCGGATTCGTCACTCGACGGGGGCGATGGCCTCGTGCATCGTCGTCATGTCTGGGCCGCGCTCGACTGCCCCTCGTATTTCGGCCTGCCCGGCCGCCCATTGGCCCTCCTCGGCCGTCTCACGGCCCGGATCGATCGCCTGCCCGAGCTCGGAAAGCGCTTCGTGGTGATGGGCTGGCCTATTGGTTCCGATGGCCGGAAACATTTCGCCGGGTCGGCCCTGGCCGACGCCGAAGGGGAGATCGTGGCGCACGCACTCGCCACCTGGATCGAGATCGATCGCCTACCGGCCTGACCGACGCTCCAGGCGGACCACTTGCTCTGCCGGCAGCGCCAGTGTGCCGCTCGAATCGACGATGCGTATCGCGTTTGCCTGCATCCAGGTCCAGATGAGACGGGCCTCCTCGGCGTTCTCCACGGAGTCGGGCACACCTTCGCTTCGATGCTCGCCCTGATCCGGTGCAGGGCGCAACGGCGGGCTCGATCCTTCTGCCCAGGAGCAGACCAGGTGTCCGTGGTCGATCACGATGTGACAGCCGTCACTGCCTTCGAGTTCGGCCACCCCCAGGCCGTTCAGAGCGGCCCAGGATCTGGCGGTCTCGATCGCCCGTGCCAGAGCGTCGTGACGATCGCGGGCCCAGGCCGCCTCTTCATAACGGTGCTCCGAGGAGAGCTGAGCCATCCTGGCTACCAGGGGCTCGAGTAATGCCGACGGACGCAAGGCCATGCCTTCGATGAGATGGTCGACAACTCGTCGGTAGACGGCCCGGTCCAAGGTCCCGTCGCAGGGGCATGAGGCCACACCCATCTGGGCGGGAGCACAGCGTCCTGTCCTGGACCCGGGGCGGGTGTTGCATCTCCTTATCAAAGTGGCGTCCCAGAGGGCAGCGACCACCAGATCAGCCGCGGTCTTCGACCGGAATGGGCCGAGATAGGCCAATGCATCGGAGCGAAGCGTCCTCACCACCGACAGCCGGGGGTAGGCCTCGTCGGTGAGCTTGACCCAATGCGAGGTCTTCGGCGGGCGGGAGCGACGGTTGTATCGGGGGCGATGGGCGTGGATCAGGCGCAACTCGGTCACTTCCGCTTCCAGGGGAGTGGGGCACACGATGTGGTCGACCGAATCGAGCTCGCGCATCAGATTCCCGATGACACGCCTCTCGTCACCGTAGAAGTACTGGCGCACCCTGGCTCTCAGATTGGTCGCCTTGCCCACGTAGATGGGGTTGCCGTGCCGGTCGCGGAAGATGTACACACCGGGTCGGCGAGGGAGGTGCTCGGTGAGAGCGATCTTCGAGTAATGGGCCGAGCCCCGGGCTCGGGGGAGCTGGAGCAGATCATCCAGATTGGTGACACCAAGGCTCCCTACTCTCTCCAGCAGCCCATGGAGCACGTGGGCCGTGGCTCGAGCATCTTCGAGTGCGCGATGGTTGGGCTTCACCGGGCTGCGGAAATGAGCGGCGAGGCTCTGCAGGCGCAGATTCCTCACTTCGTCCCTGATCAGCCGGCGGGACAGTGCAGCGGTATCGACTGTGTCGTTGCCCAGTGTGGGGTAGCCGTGCTCGGTGGCGGCAGCGTTGAGAAACGAAAGGTCGAATCGAACGTTGTGTCCGACAATCACGGAATCGCCGATGAACTCGAGGAAGGCGGGCAGGGCAGTTGCGATGTCGGGGGCCTCGACCACCATCGCCTCGGTGATCCCGGTCAGGATCGTGATGAAGGGCGGGATGGGAAGGCCAGGATCTACCAGCGTCTGGAACGTACCCAGCAAACGGCCCCCCCGGTACTTGACCGCACCGATCTCGGTGATGGCGCAGTCGCGAGGGGAGCCTCCGGTGGTCTCGAGATCGAGGACACAGAACGTGACGTCGAACAGCGGAGTCGACAGGTCATCGAAGCTGGGCTGGAGCAGGGCGGCCACGCATGGGCATAGTAGTCGAACGTATGTTCGACTACTATGCGTTATGTGTCATGGGTGTTGGGTCTTGAGTCCGCTGGCGCAATGCCTCGTAGGCGAGGACCGCCATGGAGACCGAGACGTTCAAGGAATCGGCCGAGCCTTGCATTGGGATTGTCACCAGGGCGTCGGAAGAGGTTCGTGCCTTGTCGCTCAGGCCGGCGTGCTCGGGCCCAACGAGGAGGGCGACAGGACCGGTGAGGTCGGCCTTCCAGAGGAGCTCGGGGCTACCCGGGTCGCCGGCCACGATCCGGATCCTTCGTTCCTGTAGCCATTCGATCGCAGTCTCGAGATCGGTGACAGCGAGCGGCACTGTGAAGAGGGCCCCGGTCGAGGCGCGAATTACGTTGGGACCGAAAGGGTCGGTCGTGGGGTCGGCTGCGATGAGTGCGTCGGCACCGACGGCATCGGCCGTGCGCAGGAGGGCGCCAAGGTTGCCAGGTTTTTCGATCGCCTCCACCATCAGGATCAAGGGCGCGGGGCCTGGGTTCAGACGATCGATCCTCACGTCGGGCTGGGTGAGCACTCCGATGACACCCTGGGATCGGCCTCGGTACGACGCCCGGTCCAGAGCCTCCGTTGCAACCGACACCGCCAGGTCCCCCCTGTAGGGAGGACCGGAGAACAGCGAAGGGTCGTAATAGACCTCGAGAGGTTCCAGGCCCCCGGCAAGCGCCCGCTCGAGATCGTCGGCTCCTTCGACCAAGAACACCGATTCCCGATCGCGCTCTCGGCGGTCACGAAGCCCAACCAGACGTCTGATCCTGGGATTGGCGGGAGATGTGATGTCTGCGCGCGCCATCGACGGCGAGTATCGCAGCCCCAACCCTTCGCGCTCCTTAGGCTTCGAGCATGGACCTGGCACGTGTCGGCACGTATCCCTCCGTGATGGAGGCAGACTTGGTCAAGGCCAGGTTGGCCGCGAATGGCATCGACTCCGTGGTCCAGAGCGACACTTCTTCAGGAGCCATCCCGGAATTCACGCGAGGGGTCAGGGTGTTCGTGCGTCCTGAGGATTTGGGGGAGGCACTGGAAATCCTGGAGCGGATGCTGCCCGCTCCGGGTTGATTACTCCGCCCAGCGCTCCCAGTGAACCACGGTCTCCCGCGGACGTCTGCCGCGAGAAAGGCTGCCCGAGCGACGATCCGGAAGAGGATGACCCAGGGTGACCACGCCGATCGGGGTGTGATGTGTTGGAATCCCGAGAAGGGCTCCGAGGTCGGGAACCGAGTGGACGCCAAGGAAGCCGGCCGCCAGCCCTTCGTCGATTGCGGCGAGGAGGACGGCCATCAAGGCGGCCCCGGCATCGACCCACCAATAGGGGACGGGCCATTCGATCGGCTGCCCATCAGGTCCGAGCTTGTCTGGCTCCAGGTAGCGGTCCCGGTAGACCTTTTCACTTGCCGTGATGACGATGTGTGCCGGGGCCCGGGAGATCCACGGATCGAAACCCGAGGCGACGTACTCCTCCTCCTCGGCGATCATGGCGATGGCCTGGCGTATCGCCGGATCGGTGACGACGACGAAACCGAGCCCCTGGCTGAAGCCGGCGGAAGGCGCTTTCAGGCCGGCATCGACTATCCGGTCGAGGCTGTCAGGGGAAACTGGCTCCGGGCCGTAGTTGCGCACCATCCTGCGTTTGCCGATTACCTCTTTGAATTCCATGCCCCCCATGTTGTCACCACCATCGGGCCCGCACGGCCCGGAAACCGGTTGGTGACAGAGGGCGTTGTATGTCTTATGGTGTTGGGCGGCGGTCCAGGGGCTGTGACCCTGGCTGCGGCCGAAACGGAGGCAGGGCCGAGTGACCCCAGGTGCGGGGAACGAGATGAGGGTGGTCTGGACCAGGGGGAGCGGGTGCTCAGAGCTGGCGACTCTTCTCTCGTCTGGTGAGCCTGGCCGCATCACGGGCGATCTTGTTCAGCATTGCATCGACCATCGGGCCGACTTGCTCATCTCACGCCGCTTCCCCGGGTCGTTCGACCTGGTCAGCGTGGCCGTCCCACTGGATTTCGTCCCGGAGAACGTGACCAGCGTCGTCGCCGCCGTCGCTGGAGGGCCGCACTCCTTCCTCGCAGCCGATACCGCGGCTCGGTTGGCCCGGAGCCTCGGTGTCCAGGCCGAGATGCTGTCGGCGATTCCGCCGGGGGAGGATCCGAGGGGGGCCCAAGAGCTGCTCGAGCACATCGCATTGTCGGTGCCCGAGACCGGTGGCCGTGTGATCGAGGTCGATGGCATCTCCGAGCTAGTCGAGAGCTTGGAGGAGGGGACCCTGGTCGTGTTCGGCGCACCTGGAGGCTCGTGGCTTCAGAGATCCATGCTCGGGCCTGGCGCCAGGCTGCGGAGCAAGGCCCCGGCAGGCGCGATCATGGTTCGAAGTGCACCCGATCGGGTGTTCCGCTGGATGGGCGATCCAGTGTTCGTCAGCCCCATGCGTCTCGCCGACGACACACTCCGACTCCATGATCAGAACGTGCTGGCCGGGGCCGACGAGGGCCTGCTCATTGGCTTGGTCCGCCGTCAGTCCCTGGAAGGAGCCGGCGACGCGGCTGTGGGCTCGCTCATGGAGGAGGCGATGTCGGCGAAAGTCGACGAGACCATTGCTGAGGCGATGACACTGGAGCCCACCTTCGGTCGAGACCCGATCCCGGTGACCGACCACGACGAACATCTGGTTGGCGCGTTGTCGTTGCCGGTCGGCTGAACCCGGGCAGAATCTCGAGCTGTGAAATCCAGGTCCATATTCAAAAGCTTCTTGTGGCTGCTCGTTGGGCTGGCCGTCGTGTTCCATCTGGCCGGTGGTTGGTACTTCTCCAACGAGCTGCTCGATGACGCCTTTATCCCTGCTCCCGAGCCCATCGTCCTGCCCCAGGGCCCCTATCAGCTCGAGGAAGTGACCTACGAGTCACCGCTTGGGCCGATGGACGCCTGGTACCTGCCGGCCGACGGCTCCACGTGGGTGGTGCACATCCACGGTCTTGGGGCCCTGCCTGGGGAAGCCGAGCCGTTGTTCG
This sequence comes from Actinomycetota bacterium, assembly GCA_032155085.1. Taxonomy (GTDB): domain Bacteria; phylum Actinomycetota; class Acidimicrobiia; order Spongiisociales; family ZC4RG35; genus JARDZU01. The sequence continues at coordinate 9,718 of JALDXM010000014.1, forward strand.
CCGCCTTGCAGGGCGCGGGCTACCCACAGCTGTCGATCACCTATCGCAATGACCAGGGCCAGCCGCCGGACCCATCCGGGTATTACCAGTACGGGGCGACCGAGTGGGAGGACGTCTCTGGCGCCGTCGACTACGCGGTGGCCAACGGCGCTACCGGCATCGTGCTCAGCGGATTCTCGACCGGTGGTGCCCACGCCATGTCGTTTCTGTCGAGACAGCCGCAGGAGATCGTGATCGGCATGATCCTGGACGCTCCAAACGTCGATTTCGGCCGCACCGTCGACTACGCCGCCAGCCAGCGTGAGCTGCCTCTGATCCCGCTCCCGGTTCCGGTGACGCTGTCGGCGATGGCGAAGTTCATCACATCACTTCGGATCGGGGTCAACTGGAAGCTGATCGATTACATCGATGGCGCCGAAGAGACGATTCGCCAGCCAGTGCTGATTCACCACGGCACGGCGGACCTCAGTGTCCCGATGGAGACCAGCCTGGACCTCCAGGCGACCAACCCGTATCTGATTCGACTGATCCAGGTCGAAGGCGCCGGACACATCGAGTCCTACGACGTGGATCGGCAGGGCTACATCGATTCGATCCTCGCCTTTCTTGCCGAATTGGGATCGTGACGCCGCCTACCGTGCCGCCTCGACCCCGGGAGGTCCGTTGACCGACGACGTGATGATCCGGCTGGAGAACCTGAAGAAGGTGTTCCCCGGAAACGCCCGCCCGGCGGTGGGGGACCTCACCATGGATATCCGGCGGGGGGAGTGCGTCACCCTGATCGGACCGTCTGGGTGCGGGAAGACGACCACGCTGAAGATGATCAATCGAATCATCGAGCCCACGTCGGGACGGATCTCGATCGATGGCCGGGACGTCATGTCGATCGCACCTCACGAGCTGCGCCGATCCATCGGCTACGTGATCCAGCAAATCGGCCTCTTCCCGCACAGGACGATCGCACAGAACATCGGCACGGTGCCCGCCCTGCTCGGCTGGGACGACTCCCGGATCCAGGACCGCGTCGACGAACTGGTGGAGACGGTGGGGCTGGACCCGGAAATGCTGAGCCGATACCCGTCCGAGCTATCAGGAGGGCAACAGCAGCGTGTCGGTGTGGCGAGGGCACTGGCTGCCGATCCCCCCGTCCTGCTCATGGACGAGCCATTCGGTGCTGTGGACCCGATCGTGAGAAAGCGTCTGCAAGCAGAGTTCCAACAGCTACAAGGGGCTCTCGGCAAGACAGTGGTGTTCGTGACCCACGACGTCGATGAGGCGATCTTTCTCGGCAACCGGATGGCCATCCTCGAGGTGGGCGGCGTCCTGGCCCAGTACGACGTCCCCGAGCGGATCCTGGCCGAGCCCGCCGGCGCATTCGTCGAGAGGTTCCTGGGAGGCGAGCGCGGCCTCAAGCGTCTCGCTCTCCTGCCAGTCAAGGAGGCCGCCCTCGAGCGAGGCCCGTTCGTGGACATCACAGCCGACATTGGAGAGGCGCGGAGGGTGATGGATGCTCATGGGGTGGACTGGCTCGGGCTCCTCGACGATGATCGACTGCTGGGGTGGGTCGAAGGGTCTCGACTGGGCCAGTCGTCGCTGAGTGAGCTCGAGCCCAGACCATTCCTGGTGACACTCGACAGCGAAGCTTCGCTCCGGTCGGCGTTGGACGCAGTCGTCACCAGCCACGCCCGGGTCGCCGTGGTCGCTGACGACGGCGTGTATCGGGGCATGCTCGACCTGGAGGCGATCGCTGAGGGAGTGACCGAGTGATCCTCGTCGCACAGGCCCAGCCACTCATCGACTGGGAGTGGATCAGCCGCAACATGGATCAGATCGTCGACCGGACCTGGCAGCACATCGGGCTCACCGCCGTCTCGGTAGGGCTCGGCCTGGTCATATCGGTGGGCCTGGCCATCGTGGCCCTCCGCTGGCGCTGGACATTCACGCCGATTACCTGGGTGACAGGCCTCCTCTACACCATCCCGTCCCTCGCTCTGTTTGCCATCCTGGTCCCCGTCGTCGGGCTCAACGCCACCAATGCTGTCATTGCCCTGACCTCCTACACCCTGCTCATCATTATCCGGAACCTGGTTGCCGGGATAGATGGCGTCCCAGCATCGGTCATAGAGGCGGCCGATGGCATGGGCTACACCTCTCAGGCGAGATTCTGGAAGATGGAGGTCCCGCTCGCCTTGCCGGCCATCGTGGCCGGTCTGCGGATCGCCACTGTCACCACCGTTGGCCTGGTGACGGTCACCGCGGTCCTGGGTCTCGGTGGCTACGGCTTTTTCATCCTGCGCGGGCTCAACACGTTCTTCTGGACCCAGATCCTGGTCGGGGTCGTGCTGTCGGTCGCGCTCGCCACGGTCTTCGACGTCGGCTTCGTCTGGTTGGAGAGGCTGCTCAGCCCCTGGGCCCGGAGAAGCCGATGACCGCCTGGGAAGAGATCCAGGATTTTCTGTCCGATCCTGCCACGTGGTCTGGCCCGGACTCGATCCCGGTCAGGCTTTGGGAACACATCTGGATCTCTGTCGTCGCTGTTGTCGTTGCCGGATTGCTGGTGTTCCCTTTGGCGATCTGGTTGGGGCACATCAGACGAGGGTCGGCGATCGCCTCGACCGTGGTGAACATCGGAAGGGCTGTTCCTTCGTTCGGGATCCTCGCCATCGCCTTCCTGGTCCTGGTCCAGATGGGGGCAGGAGTCGGAGAGCCCTGGGCGGTCCTGGTTGCCCTGATCGCGTTGGCCGCCCCTCCGCTCTTCACCAACACCGTGACCGGGATCCAGTCGGTCGAGGCGTCGACGGTGGAAGCGGCGCGCGGCATGGGGCTCACGGGAAGGGAAGTGCTGTCCGGGGTCGAGCTCCCACTGTCGATGCCCCTCGTGATGGAAGGCGTTCGCATCGCCACAGTGCAGGTGATCGCAACCGCCACGCTCGGCGCTCTCATCGCCTGGGGTGGCCTGGGCCGATACATCGTCGACGGGTTCGCCCGTCAGGACATGGGCCGGCTCCTCGTCGGCGCCGTGCTCGTCGGCCTTCTGGCCATAGCTGCGGAATTCGGCCTCGGATGGATGCAGCGAGCCGCGGCGCCCCGTGGCACCCGCCGGCCCGATGTGGGGAATCGGGCCCGGGGCTCTACGGTTTGAGTGGGTGGCCCGGGTGGTACCCGGCTGCCCAACTCACAACAGAAGGAGATACC
>JALDXM010000015.1:0-12851 GCA_032155085.1 Actinomycetota bacterium
TCGGCTCTGCCGGATTCACTTTTGAACGGAGATCCCGGCCGCGGCCGCCCACCATCGTCCTGACATGCGAGGAAGCGCTTGCTAGCGGTCGAGAATCTGGAGGTCGTATACAACGACGTGGTGTTGGTGCTACGCGGCATCTCGCTGGAAGTGCCCGACGGGAAGATCGTGGCTCTTCTCGGAACCAACGGCGCCGGTAAGACGACGACCTTGCGGGCGATTACCGGGCTCCTGGACATCCATGAAGGTGAGGTCACCAAGGGGAACATCAGCTTCGAAGGGGTCGAGATCACCGAAGAGGACCCGGCGGCTCGGGTGCGCCGAGGAATTAGCCAGGTGATGGAGGGGCGGAGGGTCTTCGCCGAGATGACAGTCGAGGAGAATCTCCGGGCTGGTGCATACACCAACCGCGACGGGACCCGGGTCCGGGAGGCACGTGAGCGGGTGATGGCCCTGTTCCCCGCGCTCGCGGACCGTCGTCAGGCCACTGCCGGATATCTATCTGGAGGCGAGCAGCAGATGTTGGCCATTGGGCGGGCGTTGATGCAGGACCCCAAGCTGCTCATACTCGATGAGCCATCGCTCGGCTTGGCCCCGCTTCTCGTCCAGGAGGTACGAGACATCATCGTCGAAATCAATGAGCAGGGGACTTCGGTGCTGCTCATCGAGCAGAACGCCAACATGGCCCTGTCCATCGCCGACTACGGCTACATCATGGAGACCGGGAAGATGGTGATGGATGGTGACCCCGCCAAGTTGTTGAAGGACGAGGACGTCAAGGAGTTCTATCTCGGGCTTCAGGTCACGGGTGAGCAGAAGTCGTTCCGCGACGTGAGGCATTACAAGCGGCGCAAGCGATGGTTGTCATGAGAAGCCTTGCCTTGGAGCGGCAGCCCCGGCCGACCGACGTCTGTTTGCCCGAGACTGCGGAATCCGGTTTCACCTCGAGCTCTTGGACCACTGATTGGTTGGTCTCGGGCAAAGTCGGCCGGCAATCAAGATGAGCGGCAAGCTGTTGCAACGACGAGCCGAGCGCTCGGGCCCGAAGAGCTACGAGCATCTCCTCGAGGTCGACGACATCCATCTCGCCTTCAAAGGTGTCAAGGCGATCGCCGGCGTGTCGTTCCACGTCGACGATGGCGAGCTGTTCGCCATCATCGGCCCCAACGGCGCGGGCAAGACATCCCTGTTCAACGTCGTCAACCAGGTCTACGAGCCACAACAGGGCGACGTGCGATGGAAGGGCGAGAGCGTGATGGGGCTCAAGCCAAACGAGACCGCCGAGCGGGGCATCGCCCGCACTTTCCAGAACATCGCTCTGTTCCCCCACATGACCGTGATCGAGAACCTCCTCACCGGGCGCCATGTCCGGATGAAGACATCCTGGCTAGCCGGGAGCTTCTGGCTGGGCAAGGCCAAGAAAGAGGAGATCGAGAATCGCGAGATCGTCGAAGACATCATCGACTTCCTCGAGATCGAGCAGTGGCGGAAGTACCCGGTCGGCCTCCTGCCTTACGGGATTCAAAAACGGGTCGAGCTGGGCCGGGCGCTGGCGATGGACCCCGAGCTTCTGATGCTCGATGAGCCGGTTGCCGGGATGAACCTGGAGGAGACCGAGGACATGGCGCGGTTCATCCTCGATGTCCAGGACGAGCTCGGCATAGCCATCATCCTCGTCGAGCACGACATGGGCCTGGTGATGGACATCGCCGACCGCATCCTCGTCGTCGACTTCGGCAAGCCCATCGCCGAAGGCATCCCGCGTGACGTCCAGCGCAATCCCAACGTCGTCAAGGCCTACCTGGGTGAAGAGCTCGAGACCGCGACCTGAATCACGGCCTCGGGTACTCCCCGAGGAGTCTCCAAGCGCCGGGGAGTAGAAGACCGGCCGCGGTGGCTTTGATGATGTCGCCGAGAATGAAGGGGACCACACCTGCGACGACAGCCTCCGAAAAGCTCATGTCGAGGAGGATCATCAGTCCGGCCACTCCGAAGGCATAGATGATGAAGGACCCGGCGATGAAGGCGGTGAACATGGTGGGGAACGTGCGGTCCTGACGCCGCTCGGCCATGTAGCCGACTACTCCCGCCGCCACGATGAAACCGATCAGATAACCGCTGGTGCCCGCCGCACTGGCGGTATCCCATCCGGAGGCGCCCCCGGCATACACCGGCATACCCACAGCGCCGGCGCCGACGTACACCACCTGCCCGGCGGCGCCCAAGGTGGCGCCAAGCGCGGCACCGGTCAGCAGAACGGCAAAGGTCTGTCCGGTGATCGGCACCGGGGTGAAGGGGAGGTGGATCTCCCACTGTGCGGCGAGTGCGGTCAGGGCGGCCGCCCCGATCACAAGGAGGACGGAGGTCAGGCGGGATCTGGGGACGACCCGCTCGGCGAGAACGGCCGATGTCATCTTTTATCTCCTCGAAACGCAGCCTCTGGCACCTTAAAGGCCTAAGAGTCTCGCTCGCAGGCCACCGGTACCCTTTTCATCGTGGAATCCCAGGATCAACACAAGTCTTTCTGGCCCCTCTATCTAGTGGGGTCTATGTTCGTCGTGGGCGCCCTGATCCTTGCGGTCTGGAACCTGGAGCTGCCCTACCTCGCCTTCTCGTCCGGCCCGGTCTCGGATGCCGCCGACGCCATCGAGGCCAGCGACGTCGAGGTCTATCCCCCCGACGGCGAGCTGCTCATGCTCACAGTCGTGAGCCAGGACGTGAACCTGTTCGAGGCGATGATTGCCGGCGTCGACCCCCGCATCGACCTCGTCCCGAAGGAGGCCTATCGCCAGCCGGACGAGAGCGACGAGGACTATCGCAAGCGGGTCCTCCAGCAGATGGACGACTCGCAGACTCGTGCTATCACCGTGGCGCTCGAGCACCTCGGCTACGAGATGATCCCGTCCGACGTGCTGATCACCGACCTCGTCCCCGACAAGCCGGCATCCGAAGTGCTGCAGATCGGTGACTCGGTCGACACCCTGAATGGCGTGGAGATCGTGCGAAGCACCGACCTGACCGACGCGCTCGAGGGTTTCCAGGCAGGTGAGGTGGTCGACATCGGAGTGACGAGAGACGGCGCCGCCCAGACCGTCCAGGTCGAGCTCGCCGAGCGGGAGGATCCGCCCGGCGGCGCGATGATCGGCATCACCGTCGGTGAGTTGAGCGAGCCGCCATTCCCTGTCTCAATCGAGGCCGGCGATGTCGGGGGGCCGTCGGCAGGGCTGATGCACACCCTCGCCATCATCGACACCCTGACGCCGGGCGAGATGACTGACGGTCACATCGTGGCCGGCACGGGAACCATCGGTTACGACGCCACCGTGGGAGCTATCGGTGGGATTCGGCAAAAGGTCGTTGGAGCCGAGGCGGCCGGGGCCGAGTACATACTCGTTCCGCAGGGAAACTACGAAGCCGCCTTGACTGCTCCCCGTGAGTCCATCGAAATCGTGCCGGTGGCGACACTCGATGATGCCATCGACTTCTTCAACCGGCTGGGTGAAGCCTGACCAAATAGGCCAAACCCGGGCGGAATTCGGCCTGGTCGGTATCTTCTAAGGCCGATGACCTCCGAGCTGCACCCCGAAGAGATCAGGGCGGTCGGATTCCGGACCGTTCGTCGCGGGCTCGACCCGGATGAGGTCTCCGCCTTTCTGAATCGGATCGCGGCCAGGATGGAGGAGATCGAGGCCGACAGAGACCGTCTTGCCGGCAAAGTGGGTGAATTTGCGGACCGCGATCTCGAGTCAGAGTTCGAGGCCCTCGGTCTGGAGGTGGCGGCGGTGCTGAAGACTGCCAAACAGGCCGCCGATTCGATGAGGGACAGCGCCACCACCGATGCGGACCGATGGCGCTCCGAGGCAAGGACCGAGGTCGAGTCCATCCTGAAGCAGGCGCGTAACGATGCCGAGGCATTACGTGGCGATGCGTGGGCCGCAGGCACCGAGCTGCTCAATCAAGCCTCGGCTGAAGCCCGTCGAATCCGCAGCGAGGCGGAACAGGATGTGCTGTCGGTGATGGGCGAGGCGGAGAGAGAGGCGCATCGTCTCACCTCCTCGGCCCGGCGTGAGGCCGAAGACGTTCTTCGAACGGCGATGATGGACGCCGAGAAAATGGCGTCGGAGGCGAAGAAACGCCATGACGACTTGATCGAGCAGGCGTACCGACAGTCAGAGAGCGCCCAGGAGCGGACCAGGGCCCTCGAAGAGCGCCGGGAAGAGCTGATGCTCGAGCTCGAGACCGTCAGATCAACGCTCAGCCGCCTCGAGGGCACCCTGGAGGAGCGCCGAGAAGACCTCGAGCTCTCCAAGGAGACGACGAGCGTGAGGGTTGTGCCCGCTCGAGTTGAGCCGGGCGAGGTGGAGTGGGAACTGGGGGAGACCGTGCGGGTCATCGCGCCCTCCGAGAGGTCCTTTTCGGACGAAGAGCCGTTCACCATGGACGAGCCCGACTTCGATGACTTCGAGCCGGAGCCAGAGCCATATCCCGAGCCGGAACCTGTCCCGGAGCCCGAACCGGCACCTGTCGCGGAGCCAGAGCCTGAGCCCGAACCAGAGCCGGGCCGGAGGGACATCGGCGAGGCAGAGCCAGTGGCCGAGCTGCCGGCCGCCAACGACGAGCCAGAAGCTGACGACGTGGGGGCGTTGTTTGCCTCGTTGCGTGGGACCCCCCGCCCCGCGATCACGGTCCACCCGACGACCCCTCCAGCTGGCTCGGCGTCTCCCGAGCCGCTCCCAACGCGTCCTCCCGAAAGGGAGCCCGCAGCCGGGGGCGAGGCCATGGAACTGAGGGATTCCCGGCTCCTGCCGATCACCAATCGGGCCCTCCGAGGAGTGAAGAAGGCAGTCACCGACGCCCAGAACGTCGCCCTCGACAATCTTCGGACTGACGAGTCCTGGCAGCCCGAGAGCAGCGCCATGGCGGAGATGCTCCAGGCCGATCTCAAGAGTCTCTGGGCGGAGAGCTACTCGGCAGGGCACTCGGCAGCCGAGGAGATGACGGGGGGGAGACTGAAGCGAGGCGTTACGCCGTCGTCGAATGCCTCCGATGAGTTCGGGGAGGATCTCGCCGGTGCCGTGTCCAACGCACTGATCGACGCCGGTGAAGGGCTGAGGGCACGCCAGACCGCCACGTCGAGAGTGTTCCGGGCGTGGCGCACCGATGAGGCCGAACGCAGGGTGCGGCAGTTGGCGCTGACCGGTTACCACCGTGGGCTGGCCGACTCGGTCTCTGAGACCGATGGCCTGGAGTGGGTGGCGAGCGGAACCCCGTGCAGCGCCTGTCGCGAGGCCTCCAACGAGCCAGGAACACACCTGCCACCCATCCACGCCGGCTGTGAGTGCACGGTCGTCCTAGCTGCGACAGACCACTAGCCAACGACAAAATCAATATCCGGGCAGGCATTAGCCTCATCGCCGATGTTCACCAGGGTGCCCTCCGACTACCGCGCGGACAGAAGACGGCCTATCACGCTGATTCTCGTTGTCGTGGCGGCGCTCTACCTGATCCTGACCGCTCTTGGCACTCTGTGGACCGACTACCTCTGGATGGGCTCGATCGGCTTCGAGGGCGTCTGGCAACGACGGTGGGGGATGTCGCTCGTCCTAGGTGCGCTGGGCATCGGGCTCTCTTTTCTCGTCCTCTGGGTCAGCCTGCGGCTCGTCGACCGCATGTCGCCACGATGGGCGCCGTTCGACCTGACCGAAGAAGAGGAGATGATCGAGCGATTCCGGGAATGGGTCGAGCCCCGGATCCGCCAGATTCGGGCCTGGATCACTGGCGGTCTCGCCGTGCTGCTCGGGCTCAGTGTGGCGTCGTGGCGAGACGAGGTCTTCCTGTTCATCAATTCACAGGAGTTCGGAACGGCGGACCCGATCTTCGGGCTCGACGTCGGGTTCTACATCTTCCGGCTTCCCCTTCTCGGGACCATCACGGACTGGGTCTTCAACCTGCTGGTCCTCATCACTGTGGTGGTGGTGATCGGCCACTACTTCAATGGCGGTCTTCGTCTCAGTGGCCGAAGACTCACCGCCACCCGCCGGGCGAAGACCCACATCTCGATCATGCTCGCCCTGATCGCGCTGGTGCGGGCGGTCGTCTACCGGATCGACATGTATGAGTTGCTTCTGTCCGATCGGGTAGCCAACCAGTTCTTCGGGCCCGGGTTCACGGACATCACCGCCCGGCTCCCTGCCTACAGGCTGCTGATCCTGGTGGCGGTGATGGCCGCCATCCTGTTCATCGTCAACATCTTCCGGCCGGGCTGGAGTCTGGCCTTGGTGGCGGTGGGCTCCTGGCTTGTGGTCGCCCTGGCTGCCGCAGTGATCTATCCCGCGATCATCCAGCGGATCCAGGTCACGCCTCAGCCTCTGGCCCGCGAGGCCCCTTACATCCAGAACAGCCTGACTTTCACCAGGGAGGCGTGGGGCCTCGAGGATGTCGAGGTCCGGCAATTCCCCGCATCAGATGATCTCGAGGCGTCCGACATCGAGGCCAACCAGCTCACCATCGACAACCTCCGGCTCTGGGACCCATCGGTTCTCCCTCGCACCTATCAGAGCTTCCAGGAGCTGCGCAACTACTACACGCTCTCGGTGGTGGACACCGACCGGTATCTGAACGAGGGCATACCGGTCCAGGTGATGCTCTCGGTGCGCGAACTGGAGGAGGTGAATCTCCCCAGGGACGACTGGCAAAACCAGCGACTGCTCTACACCCACGGATTCGGCGCGGTTGTCAACGTCGCAAACGAGGTGGCCAATGACGGCCAGCCCAACTTCCTCCTTCGAGACGTCCCGCCCCAGGCGGCTGTCCCGGCTCTCGAACTGGAGGAGCCGAGGGTCTATTTCGGTGAGACCTATCAGGAGGGGAGGCCGGTGATAGTGAAGACGGGCGCCGCGCCCCAAGAGATCGACTTCCCCCTGGCCGAGAATGAGACCGCGTACAACGAGTACAGCGGTGATGCCGGTGTCCCGCTGGACAATATCTGGAAGCGGATCGCCTTTGCCTTCCGATACCGCGACCTGAACCTGCTCATCTCCGGTGAGATCCGAGAAGACAGCCGGGTGCTGGTCGAGCGGAACGTGAGTCACATCGTCGACCGTGTCGCTCCGTTCCTCAGCCTCGACACCGATCCGTATCCGGTGATCGACAACGGCCGCATCCTCTGGGTGGTCGACCTCTACACCACCAGCTCCCGGTATCCCTACTCCCAGCCGCTCACCGGTGGACCGGACGGACCGATGGGCCGACTCGACCGCTCCACGGACCTCGAGCCCGGGGTCAATTACATGCGCAACTCGGTCAAAGCGATTGTCGATGCACACGACGGGGATGTCACGTTGTACCTGGTGGACCCAAGCGACCCGGTGGCTGCTGCCTGGTCGAGTGCCTACCCGGGTTTGTTCACCGATGGCTCACAGCTACCCGCGACCGTGGTCGAGCACCTCCGCTACCCCCAGGACTTGTTCCGTCTCCAGGGCCAGCTCTATCTGGAGTACCACGTGACCGACCCCACTTTGTTGTTCAGTGGCAACGACGCGTGGTCACTCCCGGTGGATCCAGCGACGATCAGCCGTGACCCTTCGTCGCTTGGGTCCGACCTGCTGATTGGCGATCGGTTCGACCCGACTACCAACAACTACTCATACCGTGCTCAGATCCTCCCGTCCTACCTGCTGACTGAGCTGCCCGGTGAGCACACCTTGTCCTATCTCCTTCTTCAGCCGTTCACACCGAGGGACCGACGCAACATGTCGGCGTTCCTCGTCGCCGACTCGACCCCGGGCCGATACGGGCGGCTGGTCGACTTCAGAATGCCCCAGGGCGAGCTGGTGGATGGCACCGAGCAAGTGGGGCAGAGAATCGACCAGGACGCCGACATCTCGGAGCAGTTCACGCTGTGGGACAACCAGGGCTCCAGAGTCATCAAGGGTGACCTGCTGGTGGTCCCGATCGAGGATTCGATCATGTACATCCAGCCGATCTTCCTCGAGGCCGAAGGCGGAGGTATCCCTGAGTTCAGGCGGGTCGTCGTGGTGTACGGCGACCAGGTGGAGTGGGCCGACACACTGGACGGCGCCCTCGAGCTGGGGTTTGGCGATGGCGCCGGGCCCGAGCCATCCGAGCCGAGCGAGCCGTCGGAGCCGGGACCGGACGGCGACACGGTGGCAGAGCTGCTCGAACAGGCGGCGGCTGCGTTTGCCGCCGCAGACCAGGCGCTGACACAAGGTGACCTGGCCGAGTATCAGCGGCTCATCGACGAGGCGGAACGTCTGGTGGAGGAGGCACAGTCGATCCTGGCCGACTCAGTGGAGGCGAGGTCGGGCGGCCCACTGGCCTGAATACACCATCTGGTGTACGATGGTGTAAGTGGCAAGGACCAACATCGAGCTCGACGACCGGCTGGTCGAGATGGCCATGCAGCGCTACGGGTTGAAGACGAAGCGCGAGGTCGTTCAGCTCGCCTTGGAGCGTCTCGTGGGCGGGGTCATGACCAAAGAAGAGGCCTTGGCCATGAGGGGCACCGGATGGGACGGAGATCTCGATCAAATCAGGGGCAAGGTGCACATCGAGGTGTGGGATTGATGACCCTGGTCGACACCTCGGCCTGGATCGAATACCTCCGGGACACCGACAGCGATGTGTGCAACAAGCTAAGTGCATTGATCGGGGGAGATGACGACGTTGCAACTACCGACGTCGTCATCATGGAGTTGATGGCCGGTGCCTCCGCGCAGCAGCCAAGACAGAAGATATGGGGGCTGATGAACCGCTGCGTGATGCTCCTCACCCGCCCCCTCTTCGACTTCGAGGTCGCCGCCGAGCTCTATTCCAGATGCCGGGCCGATGGGTTCAGCCCGTCCAACACCAACGACGTGCTCATCGCTGCCGTCGCCATAGGGAAGAAGGTGCCGCTTCTCGCCGCCGACTCCGACTTCGAGCGGATCGCGGCGGTGTCCACGCTGAAGCTCGTGGCCTGAGCCATTCCCGACAGCCAGCGCTGCCCTCCTACACTGACCGCTCCCTCAGGAAACACATGGCGAAAGACGAAGACGAATACATACGGATGCGGGGCACGGTCCTCAAGATGCTGCCCGACTCCACCTTCGAGGTGAAGCTGGACAGCGGCTTCGAGCTGCTGGCCAAGCCGTCGGGCCGGATGCGGCGTGGCCGCGGCATCCGGGTCCTGCCCGGCGACACGGTGGATGTCGAGGTTTCGACGTACGACCCCACCCGCGGTCGCATCGTCTGGCGCTACCGCTAGCCATTCGGCCGAACGGGTCGATCGCCTTAGGGAATATGTCAGGGCCGCGCGACATGATGTAGTCATGGAGCTGGTACTGAATCTGGCAGCGGGGGCTGCAGCGATCTTGATGATCCTGGTCGGTGGCTACGCCATCGCCGCTCTCTGGTGGGACGATCTGACCTGACCGTCTAGCGACGGACCACCGGGTGTATCTTCGCCGGATGAGACTGAGCACAGTCATCCTCCGGGTTTCGGACCTCGAGGAGTCCGTCGGGTTCTGGCGCGACCGCGTTGGTCTCGATCTCGGCTTCGCCAGTGAGGAGTTCGCTTTCTTCACCCTGGGCGACGTTCAATTCGCCCTCAACCAGCCCGAGGTGTTCCGATCCCAGACATCCGACACCGAGGTGGTCATCGAAGTCGACGACGTGTCCGAGGCATACGCCTCGATGAAGGAGCGGGGCGTGCCTTTCGAGGTGGAGCCTCGTCCGGTCACATCGGATGGCCAGCGCACGCTGCTCGCCGCTCACTTCCGCGACCCTGACGGGCACGCCGCCAGCGTCACGGGTTGGGTCGAGGGGACGAGCGCCTGAGCCCAGACGCGAAAGAAAGGCGCCACCGGGATGGCGCCTTTCTTTTGGCTACCGGCGGCGTCTAGCCGGCAGCAGTAGTTGTGGTCAGTTCCGCCACCGTGGTGGTGGCGCCGTCGTCACCGTCAGCCGGGTCGTCGCTGTCGCAGGCTGCGACAACGAACATCAACGCCAGGGCTGCGGCCAGAACTTTCGTCTTGCGCAGTCTGCGATCCATTGTTCCTCCATTCCAGAGAGCACGTGTGTCGTCCGTTGTCGGACGCCCACGCCCAAGGCCGGTGGATACCCAGGGTCTGCCAGTTCTAAACCGATTTCTTCAACTGATGTCACGTCAATTGGCGGTATAGGCCCCGTCCACGAGGTAATAGCCGCCGGTGCAGAACGCCGCCTCGGGCGAAGCCAGGAATGCGACCAGGTCGGCGACCTCCTGGGGCTTTCCGAGCCGGCCGATGGGGTGCATCCCGGCAATGGCCTTCGTCGTCTCTTCGTCCAGATTGGCCGACAGGAGCGGAGTGTCGATGAAGCCGGGGCCGACCGAATTCACCCGTACCCCTTGAGCGGAGTACTCGATGGCGGCGGTCTTGGTCAGGCCGAGAACGCCATGCTTGGCCGCCACGTACGCAGGGGAACTGGCGAAGCCGACGCTCCCGAGAATCGAGGCCATGTTGACGATGGCCCCGCCACCGGCCTCGAGCATGGCCGGGATCTCATATCTCATGCAGTAGAAGACCCCGCTGAGGTTCACCTCGACCACCTGTTGCCAGCTGTCGATGGGGTATTCGCCTGTGAAGGCTTGGGCGCCACCGATTCCGGCGTTGTTCACTGCGATGTGGAGACCGCCGTACGTCTCGACGGCCTTTTTCACCATTGCATCGACCTGATCGGGCTTGGACACATCCACTTCGACGAAGGTCGCTTCTCCTCCGTCTGATGCGATGGCGGTGCTCACCCGCTCCCCACCCTCGCGGTCGTAGTCGGCCACGATCACCTTCGCACCGGACTGGGCGAAGGTCAGAGCGCATGCCTCTCCGATCCCGGACCCTCCACCGGTGACGATCGCCACCTTGCCGCTGTAGTCGTACACAGCCATCACACCTCCTATGGATTGGCTCACACCGGATCATTGGCCGGCCCCAGGTCGATGGGGTAGGGCCGTTGGTCCCGAGGCATTTGCCCCGGAGCCGGAGAGGTCATGCAGCAGGCTTGCCATACCGGCCGCCAAGGGATGCGACCGTTACCGTGGCCCTTCAGGTGTCGAGACGCTACGTAGCCGGGGAGTCGGGCTCGCGTATCGCGTTTGCCCTGCGCGCGATAGCGAAGCGTGGGTACGACGGTGCCGATTTTCGGGCCGATGCGGTGGCGGGGCTGGTGCTGGGCTTGGTGGCACTCCCGCTTTCGATGGCTCTCGCCATTGCGGCCGGGGCGCCACCCGAGTACGGGCTGTACACCGCGATCGTCGCAGGCATCGTCATCGCCTTGACCGGCGGGTCGATGCACACCGTCTCGGGCCCGACTGCTGCTTTCGTGGTCCTTTTGATCCCGGTCACCGCCGAATTCGGGCTGGCCGGCCTGTTCGTAGCCACGGCGATGGCCGGTCTCATCATGGTGACGATGGGCCTTCTCGGGCTGGGCAGGCTGATCCAGTTCGTGCCCCATCCGGTGACCACCGGGTTCACCGCCGGGATCGCCGTGGTCATCGCCGTCCTCCAACTCGGCGACTTCCTCGGGCTGGGGACCCTCGAAGGTGAGCGCATATGGGATCGTCTGGCCGATCTGTTCGGCCGGTTGAACGAGATCCGGTGGCCCGACGTCGTGGTGGGTTTGGTGACGATGATGGTCCTTCTCTTCTGGCCTCGCCTGGTGAGGCGGGTGCCCGCGCCACTGGTGGCTCTGGTCCTTGCCACCCTGGTCGGGGTTCTTCTCGATATGACAGGCAACACGGTCGCCACGATCCAGTCCGATTTCGGTGGGGTGCCAGGGAGGTTGCCCCGGCCCACCGTTCCCTGGTCGGGGTTGAGCATCTCGGAGATATCCGACCTTGCCCCCACCGCGTTGGCCATTGCTCTGCTCGGTGCGATCGAGTCGTTGCTGTGCGCGGTCGTGGCCGACGGGATGGCGGGGGGACGGCATGATCCCGACGCCGAGCTGGTCGGGCTCGGGTTGGGGAACATCGTCGCGCCCTTCTTCGGCGGGTTCGCCGCCACCGGCGCCATCGCACGGACAGCAACCGGAATCCGGGCTGGGGGACGGACGCCCATCGCGGTGGTGATCCACTCCCTTTTTCTTCTTGCGGCGATGCTCGCCCTGGCACCTCTGCTCGGCTACATCCCCATGGCTGCGATGGCCGGGTTGTTGCTGGTGGTGGCCTGGAACATGAGCGATGTTGGCCACTTTGCCCGGATAATGCGTATCGCCCCGCGCAGTGATGTCGCGGTGCTGCTGATCTGTTTCGGACTCACTGTGGCCTTCGACATGGTCGTGGCAGTCAGCGTCGGCGTGGTGCTGGCGGCGCTTCTATTCATGCGACGCATGGTCGAGATTTCGGGTGCCAGGCTGGTCGGCGGGCCTGAAGGCCATACGGTCGCCGGCCTCCCACCCGGTGTGGTGTTCTATGACGTGGCCGGCCCGCTCTTCTTCGGGGCTGCTGAGAAAGCATTGGAGGCGCTGACCGTTGTCGGGGACGGCGTCCACACCGTGATCATGGATCTGGAGGATGTCCCGGCCATCGATGCCACGGGCCTGGTGGCGCTCGAGTCGTCCATCACCCGACTCAACGGGTCTGGCATCAAGGTGGTGCTGAGCGGGGTCCGCCCGCAGCCTCGTCGGGCACTGGACAAAGCCGGATTCAAGGACCGTCCCGGGCTACTCGAGATCACCGACGACACGGACACCACCTTGGAGACCCTGTTGCGACCTTGACGACTGTTGTCAATAGACCTGGAACCGCCATACAATCATCAAAACACCTCGACGCGGGGTGGAGCAGTCTGGTAGCTCGTCGGGCTCATAACCCGAAG
>JALDXM010000016.1:0-12830 GCA_032155085.1 Actinomycetota bacterium
ACTCTGCTCCAGGTCGACGACGCCCGGGTCGCTACCGGAAAAGACTTCGACTCGACAGGCCAGCCCAAGAACGGCGTGCTCGTCCTCGACCAGGCCGGGGCGACCAGCCTCGCCGAGGGTCTCATCGATTCCACCTTCGAGGTGAAGTCGGTCGAGGAGAAGCCGTATCGACGGTCCCCGTATCCACCTTTCCGAACCTCCACGTTGCAGCAGGAGGCGGGCCGAAGGCTTCGGTTCTCGTCGGCCCGCACCATGTCGGTGGCACAGCGTCTCTACGAGAACGGGTACATCACCTACATGCGGACCGACTCGACCTCCCTGGCCGACTCGGCCGTCGCCTCAGCTCGGTCCCAGATCGCCAAGCTGTATGGGGAGAAATACCTGTCACCCAAGCCCCGCACCCACGCCTCGAAGGTGAAGGGAGCGCAGGAGGCCCTCGAGGCGATCCGCCCCGCCGGTGATGACCACTTTCAGACCCCGGAGCAAGTGGCAGGTTCCGTCGGACAGGACGAAGCCCGGCTCTACGAGCTCATCTGGAAGAGGACCCTCGCCTCACAGATGGCCGACGCTGTCGGTGTCAGCGTGTCGGCCCGTCTAGGAGCGGACGCAGCCGACGGAAGAAAGGCGGTGTTCAGCACCAGTGGCCGAACCATCACCTTCCCGGGCTTCATGCGGGTCTATGCCCTGAACGGCGAGAAGGAAGAGCCGGACTCGGACGACAAAGAACGAGCCCTGCCGCCACTCGCCGCCGGCGATCGACTCGCGGTGCAAAGCCTCGAACCGACCGGGCACGAGACTCGTCCCCCGGCCCGGTACACCGAGGCTTCACTGGTGCAGCGTCTCGAGGAGCTCGGGGTGGGCCGCCCGTCCACCTACGCCTCGATCATGACCACCATTCAGGATCGCGGCTATGTCTGGAAGAAGGGCTCCGCCTTGATCCCGACCTTCGTTGCCTTCGGTGTTGTGGGACTCCTCGAAAAACATTTCCCACAGCTCGTCGACTACGGCTTCACCGCCTCCATGGAAGACGACCTCGACCGGATCGCCGCCGGCGAGGAGGAATCCGTCCCGTGGCTCACCACCTTCTATTTCGGCGACGACGGGCTCCAGCACAAGGTCGCGGCACGTCTCGACGAGATCGACCCGCGCGAGGTGGGCTCGATACCCATCGGGAGCGACGAGTCGGGCACACAGGTGGTGGCGAGGATCGGGCGATACGGGCCATACGTGGAGATGGGCGAGGAGCGGGCCTCCATCCCAGACGACCTGCCCCCCGACGAGCTGACGGTGGAGAAGGCCGTCGAGCTGATCCAGCATCAGAACGCGGGCGACAAGATCCTGGGCACGGACCCCGAGAGCGGATTGACGGTCTACGGAAAGACGGGTCGTTTCGGGCCTTACGTGCAGTTGGGCGAGGTCGAAGAAGGCAGCAAGGAAAGGCCGAGACGTGCCTCGCTCTTCAGGACGATGTCACTCGACGAGCTGTCGCTCGACACCGCCCTCAGCCTCCTCTCCCTGCCTCGCACGGTGGGGACCGATCCGGAGGGCACCGAGATCCTCGCCTTGAACGGGCGTTATGGCCCCTATATCCAACGCGGCACCGACCGCCGCAGCCTGGAGAGCGAGGACCAGCTCTTCACGCTCACTGTCGACGATGCACTGAAGCTCCTTGCCGAGCCACCGAGGCGAAGAGGGCAAAGGGCCTCCGCTTCGTTGAAAGAGCTCGGTCCTGACCCGGTGAGTGGCAAGCAGGTGACACTCCGAAACGGGCGATACGGGCCTTATGTGACCGACGGTGAGGTCAACGCCTCGTTGCGCCAGGGGGACTCCCCGGAAACGATCACGATCGAACGCGCCGCCGAGCTGCTGGCTGCCCGTCGAGAGCGCATCGGGAGCTGACCGACATCGAAATTGGGACGAAAACGTGCCACATGTGACACGTTCTGGTCCCAATTTGGGTTGATCAGAGCACGGTGGCGGCCATCTCGGCCAGCGGGGAGCGCACGGTCTTCTCCAGGGTGACGTGGCCGAAGAGATGTGATCCCTTGAACTTCTCGATCAGGGCGGCCATGCCCCCGAATGGAGAGATGTAGGGATTGTCGACCTGGGTCAGATCGCCGCAGAACACCACCTTCGAGTCCCGTGACATCCGGGTGAGGATCACCTTCAGAGTCGGAAGCTCGAGGTTTTGTGCCTCGTCGATGATGACGAACTCGCCGGTGATCGATCGGCCGCGCAGATAGGTCACCGCGGCCATCTCCAGCTCTCCTCGATCGACCAACTCTTCGATGGCGTGTCTGCCCCCGTCGACCCCGGCGTCAGAGAAGAGGGCGTACAGATTGTCGTGCACCGCCGCCATCCAGGGTGCCAGCTTCTCGTTGAGGTCTCCTGGCAGGTATCCGACCTCCTGACGACCTACGGCGACCAGGGGCCGGTACACCGACACGCGGCGATAGCGCCCTTGCTCGAGGACCTGTTCCAGAGCCGCGGCAAGGGCGAGAAACGTCTTGCCGGTGCCCGCCATGCCCATCAGGGAGACTGCGGGGATATCCGGGTCGAGGAGTTGGTGGAGGGCAACGGTCTGCCGCACGTTCTTCGGTTCCACTCCGAAGGCACGGACATGGCCGGGGACCCGTTCGATGACCATATTGGGCTCGGCCTGGATAACACGGGCAAGGGCCGATCTCGATGCACCCGATCGGAGCAAGACGAACTGGTTGACCATCGCCTCGAGGCCCTCCAGCCCGATCTTCCCTTCATCGAACAGCCGGTCGATGGTCTGCCCATCGGTGGCGTGATCGACCAGGCCGGATTGGAGCTGTTCGACCGGAACCGTGTCGGCGCGATAGTCCTGCACCGGTACCCCCAGCTGGGCACCCTTGATGCGAAGTGAGGCGTCCTTGGTCACCAAGACTGCGGGCGTCCGCTCATGGAGGTTGAGACAGGTAGCCAGGATCCGGTGATCTGGTGACAACGGGTCGAGGACAGTTGGGAGACGGTCCGACACGATGCCATTCAGTTCGATCCTCAGCGTCCCGCCACCGGGCATGGAAACCGGCTCGCGCATTCCCCCGGGCCGCGAGGCGCCGAGCTCCTCGAGAAGGCGTATCGCGGCGCGGGCATTGGCCCCGACCTCGTCCAATCGGGTCTTCTTCCGGTCGAGCTCTTCCACCACGACCAACGGAAGGACGACGTCGTGCTCGTCGAATCTGAGCGGTGACTGCGGATCGGCCAGCAGCACACATGTGTCGAGGACGTAGGTGGCCACCGGATCGGCTTGCTCAGAGGTGTTCGCCAAGGAACACAGCATCCCGCTACGCGCGACCAATTACAAGGATTGCGGCTACTTAGCCTCTCGGCTCGACCCTGAACACCGGGAACTGGCCCGCATTGGCGGCGAAGTCGGCCGGGGTCGGATTCTCCGGGACATCCATGTAAGGGCGAGGGAACTTTTCTCTCTCGTAATAGGCGGCGACCACGTCTGCCGCTGCATCGCCAGAAACCTCGACCAGACGCACGCGGCGTGAAGTAGAGCCATGAAGGAGGGTCGCGTTCGGTTCAGCCCTCGTGTTGCGCACCCACGCCACCTCGCCGTAGGGGGCAACCAAATACTCTGTGCCGTCGAGCTCGATCGGGCTCACCGGGACATGACGCTCCTGACCGCTGTGCCGCCCCTTGGTCGTCAACACTTCCGTGCGGCCCCATCCTCTCCTCGCCATCCAGGACGTGAGCCCGTTCACGGTCCGACTTGCCTCGTATGCCTTGGCCATGACGGCCAACGCTACCCAGCAGGCGGGGCCCGCACCGATATCGTCACCGCACATGGCCCGGCTCCAACCGGAAACCGTGGAAGGGCGCTGGGTGCGGCTGTTCCCGATCCTCCAGTGGGCGCGCTCCTACGACCGCGCCTGGCTCAAGGGTGACATCATCGCCGGGATCGCGGTTGCTGCCCTGATCATCCCCAAGAACCTCGGTTACGCCGACATCGCCGGAGTGCCTCTCCAGAACGGTCTGTACGCGGCAGCGGTCGGCGCCATCGTCTATGCCCTCTTCGGGACCAGCCGCCAGATCTCGACCGGCCCGAGCTCGGCCCTTGCGGCGGTGGCAGCAAGTGCGGTCGCCGTAGCTGGGATCACCGCGATCGACCAGGTTGCCTCGTTCGTGGCTCTGGTCACACTGATCTCCGGCGCGCTGTTCATCCTTGTGGCGGTCCTGAAGCTCGGACGCATCGCGCAGTTCCTGTCGAGGGCCGTCGTCACCGGGTTCCTGTTCGGTGCCGGGTTGGACGTCGCGATCGGAGAGCTGCCCAAGATCACCGGCACCGATGCATCAGGGAGTAATGCGATCGCCGAGCTCTGGTCGTGGCTGGGCACGCTCGGTGACTCCCACACGACGAGCGTCGTGGTCGGTGTCGTGGCCATGCTCGCCGTGTTCGGCCTGCGAGCGGTGGCGCCACGAATACCAGGCGCTCTGGTGCTGTTGGTTGGCGGGTTGCTGGCGACATGGGCGTTCGATCTCCAGGCAATGGGTGTAGCCCTGGTAGGGGACATCCCTCGCGGCCTCCCATCCCTGGAGGTCCCGGATCTGGCTCTGTTATCGGAGCATGCGCTCACGACCAGCGCGGCGGCGGTCGCACTCGTGCTGATCGGGTTCTCACAGACGGCCGGTGACGCCAGAGCCTTCGCCGGCAAGCACAGGTATCAGATTGACCTCGACCAGGAATGTCTGGCCCAGGGAGCGGCCAACATCGGCGCAGGGATCTTCCAGGGCATGCCAGTGTCAACCAGTCTTTCCGCGTCCGCACTCAATGATCACAGCGGCGCTCGATCCGGGCTGGCCTCGCTCATCACCGGGGCCATCGTCCTGCTCACCCTGCTCCTCCTCGCACCGTTGTTCTCCGGTCTTCCACAGCCGGTGCTCGCCGCGTTGATCATCGAGGCGGTCGTGATGGGCATGATGGACCTGCCTGAGATGCGGCGTCTTCGCAAGGTGAAGCCGTTCGATTTCTGGATAGCTGTTGGCGCCATCACCGGGACCTTGCTCTTCGGGGTATTCGCAGGGGTGATGATCGGCATCGGGCTCTCTCTGCTCTGGCTGGTGTCCGTAGCCACACGCCCGCCCATGCCTCTCTTGGGGCGCGACCCCGACACGAAGGTGTTCCGGGAGCTCGACGAAGACCCACGACGTGAGGAGATCCCGGGCGTGGCGGTGTTGAGACTCGACGGTGGGCTTTTCTTCGCCACATCCGACGCTCTGGTAGATCGAATGCGTGAGGTAGCGGTCGACCGGCCCGATGTCCGAACGATCGTTCTCAACTGTGAAGGGATTCACTTCATCGATTCCCAAGGATCCGCCAGGATCCGAGAGATCATCGAGCGGGCCGAAAGCAGCGGGCGGGTCCTGCTCCTCGCCCGGGTCAAGCCGGAGGTTCGCAGCGTCTTGGAGCGTGACGGGGTGATGGATCTCATCGGGGCCGAGCGGATCCACGAAACCGTCATATCGGCCGTCGAGTCGATCTAGTGGTCTGTCGCTGAAATAGGGCGACTGGCCGTCTCGCGCGGTCTCAGGATCGCCGGCGATCTGCCCAGGCGAGAAATTCCTTCACCGGCTTGGCGTTGGCAACCCGATCTGTCGTGACCCAGCCCCTCTGGGCGTAGCTGACCCCGTAGTCCATCCGCACCAGGTCGGTGGTGTGATGCGAGTCGGTGTCGATCACGAAATCGATGTCCCGGGCCATCGCCAAGCGCGCCACCTCGGCTGTTGCGTCGAGACGATCGAGGGCTCCGTTTATCTCGAGCGCCACCCCGGTCACTTCGAGTGCCTCGAGCACCACGTCGATGTCGAGATCGACGCCGGGCCGCCGCCCCACGTAGCGGCCGCTCAGGTGCCCGATCGCATTGACGGCCGGGTCAGCAAGCGCACTGAGGATCCGAGCTGTCTGCCGGTCCTTGGGTAAGTCGAAATGGGAGTGAATCGACGCGACGCAATAATCGAACTCCAGCCTGAAATCCGAGTCATAGTCGAGGCCGCCGTCGGCCCCGATGTTCAACTCGCAGCCGAACAGCAGCCGAATGTCGGGATACTTCTCCTGGACCGCCCTGATCCGGTCACGGTGCTCGAGCATGACCTCCCGGGGCGAGCCGTTGATGGCCAGGTCCTCCCCGTGGTCGGTGAAGGCGACGTACTGATAGCCATGTGCGATTGCGGCTTCAACCATTTCTTCGATCGTCGATCTCCCATCACCGGACCGGTCGGTGTGATAGTGGAGGTCTCCCCTGATCTGGGATCGCTCGATGACCGCCGGGAGGTCACCCGCGGCGGCGGCTTCGATCTCACCTGTTCCCTCACGAAGTGGGGGTGGGACCGGTTGCAGCTCGAGTGCTCTGTAGATCTCCTCCTCCGTTGCGGACGCGACTACCCGGTCCTCCTCGAAGAGACCGTATTCGCTCAGGAGCCAGCCCCGGTCGATGGCCCGCTGCCGCAGGGCGATGTTGTGTGTCTTGGAGCCGGTGAAATAGAGGAGGGCGGAGCCGAGCTGCCCGGGCTCGACAGTCCGGACATCGACCTGCATTTGCTCCCTTGTCAAGAAAGAGGTTTTCGTGCTGCCAGACCCGATGAGCTCGAACACCTCGGGCAGACCGACGACGAACTCGGCCACGGCGGCCGGGTCGGTCGTGGCGACGACGATGTCGATGTCGCCCACCGTGTCGGCGAAGCGCCGGATCGACCCGCAGGGCGCGGCAGCCTCAACGCCTTTCAATCCGCCGATCCGAGCCGCGAGAGACCTGGCAAGCGGCAGCGCCTCGACGAGGGGGGTTCGGCGGTCCTTGCCATGGAGACCCAATCGCTCGATCGCCTTGGAGATCTTCTCCTCAGAGGTCTTCCCCAGGCCGGGCAGCTCGCGCAATCGTTCGGCGGCTATCGCCTCACGCAGGCCATCGATGTCCTCAACACCTAGCTCCGCCCGGATCATCTTGAGCGTCTTGGGCCCGAGCCCAGGGATCTTGGTCAGCTCCGCGAAGGACGGGGGGTACTTCTCACGGAGCGCGGTCAATTTCGCCACCTCGCCGGTCGTCATGAACTCGAGGATCTTGTCCGCGGTGGAACCTCCGACTCCCTTGATCTCCGTCAGCTGCTTCCTGTCGAGTCCGGCAAGCTCGCCCTGATAACCCTCGATCCCGTGGAAGGCGTTCTCGTAGGCCCGCACCCTGAATGCCTGGGAACCGCCCTCGTCGATCTCGGTGAGCTTGGCCAGCTCGGCCAGCATCCGCAGCACTTCGAGACGGGTGGCCATGGGTCGGGAGCCTAGGTCTGGACCTCAGTCGTCGGCCCCTGGCCATCAGTGATCGCGGCGGAAACCCCATTGGCTATCTCGAGGAGCACGTCTGGGGCCAGCTCCAGCTGGAGCCCCCTTCGGCCACCCGAGACCGCGATCGTGCCGTGCCGCAGCGCCGATGAGTCGATGATCAGCGGCGCCTGCTTGCGTCGGCCGAACGGGCTTATCCCGCCCGGGACATAACCCGTCTCCCTCTCCGCCGTGGCCGGAGATGCCAGTGAGCATCGCTTTCCGCCGGCGACCCTGGCCAGCTTCCGCGTCGACAGCCGGGTCCCGACCGGCACCACCGCTACCACGATGCTGCCGTCGACCTCTGCTACGAGGGTCTTGAAGACTCGTTCTGGTGACATGCCGATCGCCTCGGCCACCGCCTCCCCGTAGCCCTCCCCCACCTTCTCATCGACTTGGTACATGTGAATGTTGTATTCGGCGCCGGCCGCATCGAGCTCGGCCGTGGCCCTTGTCGCGTGTGCGGCCACGGCTCACCATCGCTCCACGAGGTGCTCCCGGCCCGGGGGTGGCTCGTAGGGCTCCGGCCAGAAGTCAGTGACCGAGGTGATGACACCGTCTGCGAAGGTGAAAAAGGCCATGCCATCGGCCGGCTCGTCCCCGGGAACGTCCCAGCGGAACCAAGCCACACCGTGATCCTCGTCTGCCAATGCGACTTTGAGCTGCAGGTGCCAGTCCCCCGGGTACTCCTGGTTGAACTGCAGATATCGATCACGACCGGGAACTCGCTCTCGGGTCTGCGGTAGCTCGTACACCACCGCTTCGTGGAGCAAGGCTCCCCATGTCGTCCAATCCCGCGCCTCCAGGGACTCGATGAAAGTCACGACGAGGTCCTTGTTGCCGGGCATCTGGCAACCCTATCGATGACCGGCTTCACCTCCCGAGCCACACACGTGGTTCGAATTCGGCCCGCGCCGTTTTGCCCACGACCACCTCGCCAAACAAAGGCACGTCGGCCGTGAGGGCGACCGTGACGGCGACGACCCTCGATCGCAGAGACCTGTCGATGTCACACCAGCAGCTGATCAACCGGGCTCCGTTGTGGTGAGCGAGCTCCGCGGCAAGCCGATCGGGAGACCCGTCGGCCGCAGCCGGGTACGTGGCCACCGCGGCTGCCAGGGCAGCAGCCTCGGCCGCCGTCGCCGCTTGCTCCCGGGCGTCAAAGAGCGCACCCAGAGCGGCCGTGCCCACGCCGATCGTTGCGACGATGCCGCAGATTCCCAGCATGAGCACCGTCCCCGCGCCGTTGTCGAGCCTCAACGTTCGGTTCGCATGGCCGCGGTCGCCGACAGGTCGATCCCGATGGAATCAGGGAACGGTGGGCCCAGAGATCGGCGCATCGACACCGACACACGGGCCATCGCCCCCACTCGAGACGGCCTCTCCACCGACACTCGGGCAGCCGGCCTCGCCTCGGGGGAGAGAGAGGCAAGCACCGCCTCCACGGCTTTCGAGGGATCGGGGGTGGTCGCTGCCACCCTTGCCCCTTCCCTTGCCGCCCCCTGCAGTTCGATTCTGGTGCGCGCAACCCCGATGATCTGCAGCGAAGCGACCAGTACCAGGATGGCCACTGGCAGGACCAGAAAGAGCTCGACAGTCACCGAGCCGCGCTCCCTGTTCAGAATCTCCCGACCACCCAATCGATGACCTTCCCGAACAGGCTGCCCAGCAACCCGCTTCCGCTACCCGATTGCAGCCATCTGAGGGCGATGATCGCCAGGGCGGTGGCAGCCAGTATCACCAGGAAGTACTCGACAGTGCCCTGCCCGCGATCGTCGTGGGCCAGAAGCCAAGTGAGCATCCGTGCCATTTCCTCTCCTTTTCCTCCGGTTGCCGACCGGTGCGGGGAGAAGTGCGGATCTCACGACAACGTCCCCGAGAGCTCTTCGAAGACACGGAGCATCGAGGGTGCGTAGAGAAGAAGGACCATCCCGGGAAGAACCAGGAGTGTGATCGGGAGCATCAGCCGGACTGGCAAGGCGCGGGAGCGAGCGACACGTCTTGCCTTTTCGGCAGCGATGTCCGCCTCGATCAACGAACGGACCGTGTCGCCGAGTGCCGCCCCCGACTTCTGAGCACGGGCCAGCTGTGACAGGACCCCATTCATCTCTCCCCCCGTCGACAGAACCGCCTGGGTCAACCCCGAGATGGTGGCCACCCGCGCCGCCCGGACGAGTTCGCCGTCTCCGGGGAATGCAGTGGCAACCGTTTGGAGGGCCGCGAGGACAGACCGCCCGGATCGGAGCTCGATGAGGAGGACGATCAAGACCGGCCGCATGGGTAATCGATGCCTGCGAGCTCGTCCCCGCAACCTCCACCCGATCCCGAAGCAGAGACCCACGGCAGCCCCTGGAATCCCGCCTATGGCGAGCCCGGCTGAACCTGCGATGAGAAGCGTCATCCGGCTCTCCGCAGGATCAAGACGGAAAGAGCCAAGCCGAAAAGGACCAGCACCGCGCCGATGACGACAGCCGTTCGCTGAGCCGGGTGACGCAAGAACGGCTCGAGCCCACTGCTCGTGAGCGCCCAGCCAACCCCGACCACTGCGGCTCCAACGAGCACGGCGCCGGTGGCGCGAGCCGAAGCCGACGCCATCGACACCTCGTGGGCGACTTCCACCTGAGCCAGGGCCAGCCCACCGATCTCGTCGAACAGCGCAGCCGGCGAGATGCCGATGTCGCCGGCCCTCGCCAGCAACGCGGAGAGCTCCGGGCCCACCTCCTCGAAGTCGGTTGAGGCCGCCTTGCCGACGAGGTGCATCGGCTCTCCCGCACTACATAGTCGGCTGACCTCTGCTGCATCGACCGAAAGTGCCGCCCGCTCCACTGCTTGGCGCAACGATGCTCCCGCCCGCAGCTCAGCCGAAACTGCCTCCGAGAAATGAACGGCCCGCATCGATAGACCAGGGCGGGCACGCCACCAGGCAAACGCCACCAGACACATGAAAGGGACAGGCGCGGCAAGCCCCAGCCCCAGCACGCTGAGCCTGCGCCAGTCGACCCCAGCAGCAACCCCTACTGCGATGAGGACCCAGGTCATGGCCCTTCCTCGACGCCATCATGCCCGACACGCGCAATGTCCACGATCGAACGGGTCGGGCCCCGGCGGTCGAGCTGGACCACGACGTCGATCGCAGCGTGCAGTTGGCGCTTCACGGCGGTCTCCGAGGTATCGCCGGCGGAGAGGGCAAGCGTCTCGAGTCGCCAGAGAGCCTCCTGCGGCGTGTTGGCGTGAATCGTCGACAACGAGCCCTTGTGCCCGGTGTTGAGCGCCCAGATCAGGTCCAGGGCCTCGGCACCACGCACCTCACCGACAATGATCCGATCCGGCCTGAGCCGGAGAGCCGATCGAAGCAGATGTCGGATGGTGATCTCGCCGACACCCTCCTGATTTGGGGGGTGAGCCTCGAGACGCACTCGGTGGCCTGGGATCTGCAGCTCGGCAGCATCTTCGATGGTCACCACCCTCTCCTCCAGCGAGATGAGCCCGGCGAGGAGGTTGAGCAGCGTCGTCTTCCCGGTGCCGGTGCCCCCGGACACGAGAATCGTCTGTTTGGCCCGTACGGCCCCTGCCAGCGCCTCGGCCTGAGCCCGTGTCGCTGAGCCCGCGTCCACCAGCTCGTCGAGTGACCGGACCGCCTGAGTGAAGCGCCTGATGGCGACGATCGGGTGGTCGACGGCCGCCGGTGGAATGACCACGTGGATCCGGCTCCCGTCGTCGAGCCGCCCGTCGACCGTGGGCGAGGAGCGGTCCACTCGCAGGCCCAGCGGGGCTATCACCCGCTCCACCGTGGCCTGGAGATCGGCTTCGCCAGCGAAGCCGCCCTCGACCCGGCTCAGGGTGCCGGCGCGGTCAACCCAGATCTCATGAGGTCCATTGACCAGGATGTCGGTGACGAGTGGGTCGGCGAGAAGGGGCTCTAGTGGGCCCATCCCCAGTACTCGATCGGTGATGCTCGCAGCGAGTGCGGAAGCACGTTGGGGGGACGCGATGCCGAGCAAGCGCTCCGCTTCGGCGGTGACCTCGGAGCGGCGCAACGGGATGCTGCCGGTGGCGATGTCCCCGATGACACGATCGATCACCCCCACGGCATCGACCAGATTGCTTCCCAGGCCCGTACCCAGCGGGCCTTCCCGGCGGTCCGTCCGGTGAGAAGGCGCCGAGCGAGAGACGCGCCCAGCCTGGGTAAGACAGGCCCCGGTCCGGGTGGTCTCACAGAGGAGGCAACCGGCTGCCAGACGGCGGCGCCTTGTTCAGTGGTTCGGAGAAGCCCGGGCATGAGGGCTCTCACCGGCACCGTCGGGCCTTCCCACTGGCCCGGGTGACAGCGAACGACCACAGCCGGCCAGCCCTGGGCCAGCGACTCGATCAACGGGCTTGCCTCCGCGGCCGGGATGGGCCCGGATCCGAGCAGGGCTACTCCGGTGCGACCAGGGCTCAGCTCGGAAAGGGAAGGGCCTTCCGAGGCGATATCGGACAGAGTGCGGCCGTTGAGCGCCAGGTCGCGGCACAAGTCCACCACCAGGGCGCTTTTCGCCACCTGGGCCATCCCAAGAGCTGCCAAGAGCGAGAGAACCGGCTCCGGTGACGTGACCGCGAGCAAGCCCGTCGTATCCGGAGATCTCCCCATCCCCACCACCATGGCCCGAACGTATCGAGCCTCTCGTTGCCCTACAAGAGGGTCGTGCCCCAGGCGTAGCCCGCGGCGGCCACGCGTTGAATCACGTCATCCATCGTGAAAGAGCCCAAGGGCAATATTTCGACAATCGCCCGATCGACCGCGATTCCCTTGATGGCCCACAGCTGGCTCCGGTCGAGGTCGTCCGTAACCCTGTCACCGTGCACCTGTTTGACCGCGTCAGACACAGGAGCTACCAGGAGAGTCGGAAGTGGCAGGTCGTCGGCCAGAAGATCGATGACAAGGCCATCAGAGTCCACACATACCGGCCTGCCGTGGCCTGTCATCCGACGCAGATCCCGGGAGTCGATCACGTGCAAAAAGTACCCTCGCCCCATGATCGATCGGGTGATGATCGTCGTGGCCGCGGGTAGTGGCATCCGGTTCGGCGAGGACAAGCTGATGCTGCCGGTGGCAGGTCTTCCCCTGGTGGCGCATACCGTCGCTGCCGTATCGGGGCATGCTGGGAAATGCATCCTGGTATGTCGGCCCGATCAGATGGAGACACTTGCCGACCTGGTGATGGGCGCCCAGCTGGTGGCAGGGGGCCCAACCAGGACTGCGTCCGAGATGGCGGGCATGGCCGCGATCGGGGACAGCGCTCATCTCATCGGCATCCACGACGGCGCTCGCCCACTTGTGGACGCTGCCCTGGTCGAAAGGCTCTTCGAGGTCGCAGCGAGAGTGGGCGGTGCGGTCCCGATCGTCGACCCGGGGCCACTGGTCGACAAGTCGAACCTGAGCCCTGTCCGGGGAGCGTTCGTCGCCCAGACACCACAGGTCTTCCGTGGTGAGGAGCTCACGGGC
>JALDXM010000017.1:0-12824 GCA_032155085.1 Actinomycetota bacterium
TCCACACCGGGGGGCCGGTTCATCCTTGGACGAAAGTGGGGATGTCGAGGACGTCGTCCCCTTCGTCGAAACCGGAGTAGGAGCGAGTCGTGGCCGACCGGGTCGGGGCAGTTCGCCCGGAACGTCTGCGCTCGAAGCCGGCTGCGATCACGGTGACCTTCATCTCCTCGCCCAGGTCATCGTCGACGATGGCGCCGAAAATGATGTCCGCCTCGGTGTCGGCATGGTCGGCTACCACCCGAGCAGCTTCGGTCGCCTCGTGCAACGTCATCGAGGATGGGCCCGAGACCGAGAGGAGCACGCCTTTCGCACCCTCCATCGACGTCTCCAGCATTGGGCTCGAGATGGCACGCTCGGCAGCCTGCTTAGCCCGATTCTCGCCCGTGGCCCGGCCGATCCCCATCACCGCAGAGCCGGCGTCGGACATGATCGTGCGAACATCGGCGAAGTCGACGTTGATGAGCCCTGGAGTGGTGATCAGGTCTGTGATGCCGGCGACACCACTCATCAGCACCTCGTCGGCGAGGCGGAAGGTCTCGGCGATCGGCGCGGTCGGGTCACCGACCTCGAGCAGTCTGTCGTTCGGGATGACGATGAGCGTGTCGACCGCATCCTTGAGGTCATCGATGCCCTGCTCGGCGTGGACGGCACGTCGCCGGCCTTCGAACCCGAATGGGCGGGTGACCACACCGACGGTCAGAGCACCCACCGAACGGGCCACTTCCGCCACCACCGGGGCACCCCCGGTTCCGGTGCCACCGCCTTCTCCGGCGGTGATGAAGATCATGTCCGAGCCCTTGAGGACGTCCTCTAGCTCTGCCTTGTGCTCTTCGGCCGCGGCCCGGCCGATCTCCGGGTTGGCGCCGGCGCCCAATCCACGCGTCACCTCGCGACCAATGTCGAGTTTGACGTCGGCATCGCTCATCAGGAGCGCTTGGGCGTCTGTGTTCAGCGCGATGAACTCCACACCGCGTATGCCCGCTTCGACCATGCGGTTGACGGCGTTGACGCCGCCCCCGCCGATCCCTACGACTTTGATGACGGCCAGATAGCCGCCGCTCGAAGAGTTCACGACGATTCCTCCAGTGAATATCGGAAGCTGAAGTAGAGGTTTACCGTTTGGCTCGTAGTTAGTAAAGCCACAATCTCTAACCCTCTACTAGACATCGATACTGTGAGCCGGCCAGTGGTGACTGCCTCATGATGGAGAGATCGCCGGGTTGGTTGGGGCGATCAATGTCAGAATCGAACCTGCGGGTGGCTGCTCGCGGATCAAGGCGGCCAGACTCAGCGCCTTCTGCCTCATCTCCACTGCCCGACCCAGCCGGACCTGATACCCGCCGACTTCGGCCCACAGCTCTCCCCCGCCCTCGGTCCGCAGCTTGGCGCCGGGTTTGAGCTCCTCGGAAAGGCCTTCGGCGAACTCGAGAGCGCCGAGCAGTTCCTGGGTCGGCTCCTCGGCGGTCGCATCGACACCGCCAATCTGGATCCAGGGAACCTCGGGATCTGGATCGGGCGCCGTGACGAGACGGACCCCGTCGACCGCATACAGCCCCCAGCCCTCATCTGTCTCCACCCAGGCCACCGGGACCCGTTCTTCGATCCTGACCACGACGCTCTGCGGCCAGTCGAGCTCGACGACGGACTCACGAACCCACGGATCGGTCTCCAGCGCCCGTTCCACTTGCCCGCTACGGATCAGGATCAGCGGTGTACCGGCTGTCACCCCTTGGTCAGCCAGGATCGATGCGGACGTGCTGGCATTGATCCCCGTCGACGTGACCGAGACAACACTCATCAATGGGGATAGGAAGAGCCACACCACGGCACCGGCCACACCGAAGGCGACAAGGAACTTGACCAGACGGCCGACATTGCGGCGCGCCCGATCCTCGGCCACCTCTCGTCTCCGCTCAGCCAGACGTGGGTCAATGCTCATCTTCGAATCCGACGAACTGGATCTCCGTCTCCAGCATGGTCCCGGTCTCCTCGAAAACACGGTCTTTCACCATGCGCACGAGGCTGCGGATGTCGGCGGAAGTCGCTCCCGGGCCTGCGACGAAGAAATTGGCGTGTTTGTGAGAGACCGCCACGTCCCCAACCTTCAGGCCCTTCAACCCGAGCGAATCGATGATCTCCCCGGCGGTGGAACCGGGCGGATTCTTGAAGACGCTCCCTGCGTTGAACGTCCCCCCGGGCTGGTTGTCACGCCGCCATCTCGTTATGCGGCGAAGCTCGGCACGACCCGATTCTTCGTCGCCGGCCACTGCCTCGAAGAGAGCCTCGACAACGACCTCGGTGGGGAGGACGTTCGAGTGGCGGTAGGACATCTCCAGTTCGTCCGGTCCCGCTTCCCGCCGCCCGCCACCGGCCAGATCGACCAGGGATGCCACGACCAGCCGATCGCGGGCCTCGGTGCCGAAGCATCCGGCGTTTTGGCGAACCGCTCCACCGACCGACCCGGGTACGCCGACGAAAAACTCGAGACCGGCCAGCCCTGCGTCGACACTGCTGCGGGCTACGTGGGCCAGAGGCGCGGCGGCGCCGGCCGTCACCTTTGTTCCCTGGACTTCGATCCGGGCGAACTCGGGCCCGAGACGAACCACCAGGCCATCGAACCCGGCATCCGCCACGACCAGGTTGGAGCCTCGCCCCAGCACGAGGATGGGAAGGTCGCCGGCGGCGCCAGAGCTCACCAGCTCATCCATAGCCGCGACGTCTCTGACCTCGGTCAGATATCGGGCGGGCCCACCTGCCTTATATGTGGTGTAGGGGCCGAGAGGCACATTCTCCGCGACGACCCCTGCAGCCACCAGTGGGGCTAGCGCGCTCATCGACGCTCGGCCAGTAGCAGCGCCAGCTCGGTCGGCACAAGGGTCACGTCACCGGCCCCCATGGTCAGGACGAGATCTCCTTCGGCGACCCGGCTGGCAAGGAAGCCGGCCAGATCACTGCGATGCGGGACATAGTGGGCCTTGCCACCATGGCGCACCACCGCTTCGGCAACCATCGCACCGGTCACGCCCGGCACCGGCTCTTCGCGTGATCCATATACGTCGGTGATGACGACCTCGTCCGCTCCGATCAGCGATTCGCCGAATTCGTCGTGGAACCTGGCAGTCCTGCTGTAGAGATGAGGCTGGAAGACGGCCCACACCTTGCCCTGGGCGAGATCGCGGGCGACCCCGACCGTGGCTGCCACCTCGGTGGGATGGTGGGCATAGTCGTCGACGAGGGTGACGCCCGAGACAGTCCCACGGTGCTCCCAACGGCGGCCGACGCCGCGGAACGAGGCGAGGCCACGTGCGGCGACCTCGACGTCCCGCCCCATGGAGCCGAGCAATGCGAGGGCACCCGCTGCGTTTCGTGCGACGTGGGCGCCCGGCCGGGTCAGACGGACGGTGACCTGAGTTCCTGGCCCGACCAGGTCGAAACGAGAGCCGCCCTCATGCGTCGTCAGGCCAAGTATCCGCCAGTCGGCGTCGGCTGCGGCCCCATAGGTGACGGCCTCCGCCCTACGGGCCACCTCGGCGGAGCCCGGGTCGTCGGAACAGGCCACTACGGGGCCATTGACGCCGGTGGCGACTCCCACGAATGCATCCATCAGATCCGATTCGGTACCGAAATGCTCGACGTGCTCGATCTCGACATTGGTGACGATCAGGCCGGCAAGGCTGAGCATCTCGAACGTGCGGAAGGCCTCATCTGCCTCGATCACGAGCAGCGGCGTGGTCCCGAAATGACCATTGGTGTTCCAGTCGGCCAGGTCGCCTCCAACGATGAAGCTCGGATCCTCACCCAGGGACCGGAGGGCGGATACCAGGAGCGCGGTGGTTGTGGTCTTGCCGTGAGTGCCGGTGGCGCCGATTGTCTCGACACCCCTGGTCAGGGCGGCAAGGAGCTCGGGACGTCGCCAAACCGGGATGCCCGCCTCCAAGGCGGCCACGAGCTCCGGATCGTTGTCGGGCACAGCCGAGGAGGCCACCACCAGGTCGGCGCCACGGGCAGCCTCGGGATGGTGCCCTGTGTAGGTCGCGATGCCGAAATCCTCGAGGCGATCCAAAGTGGAGCCGCCTCGCTGGTCGGATCCCGAGACGACATGACCCATCCCGGCGAGTACTTTGGCGATCGCGCTCATGCCCGCCCCTCCGGCGCCGACGAGATGCACCTTGTCGTGGTCGAGCCTCATTACGCGCGTTCCTGCATGGCTGCGGCGATTGTCGTCGCTGCCCCCGGCTTGGCGATGCGGAGTGCATTCCTCCTCATCTCTTCGAGGCGAGAAGCCGAGGACAGCAGGTCACTCACCAGAGCTGGGAGCTCCGCGATGCGTTCCTGGGGCAGCACCACCGCTGCGCCGTTCTCCCCGAGAAAGGCGGCGTTGGCCGTCTGATGACCCGATGAGCCGAAGTCGCCCGGGACGAGGATGGAAGGAGTGCCGGTCGCCGTCAGCTCGGCCACGCCTCCCCCTGCGCGGGCAACGACGAGGTCACACGCCGCGTAGAACAACTCGATGCGCTCCTCGAAGCGCCGGCGAGCCCACGAGACGTCCCGGACCTGCTCGATATCCTCGTCGCTCGATGCATTGCCGGTGAGATGGAGGACCTGAATCGGAGCGCCTGACCACGCCCGGACGAGGGACGCCGCCGCGTCGTTGAGGACGCCCGCTCCCAGTGAGCCGCCGACAACGCCGAGCAAGGGCCTGGCCCCATCGAGGCCGAAATGACCCAGAGCCTCCTCGCGGAGCTTCGCCCGGTCGAAGGCGGCAAGAGCGCGCCGGACGGGGTTGCCGACCCACTCGCCATTCTCCAAGCCTCGGGTGTCCGGGAACGAGGTGAACACCCGCGTCGCCCATCGTGATGCGACGCGGTTGGCCAAGCCGACCCCGGCGTTCTGTTCAGCGAGGAACAGGGTGGTGCCCGACCGGTTCGCAGCCAGGGCTGCGGGGATCGTGACGTAGCCGCCCATCCCGAGGACCACTCTCACCTTTCGCTCGTCGATGACGCCAGATATCGCATCACGCCCCCGCCACACCAGGCGGGGCAGGCTCAGGTTGCGTGCCGTCATCGATCGTTGCAGCCCGCGGATCTCGATCTGGAGGAAAGGAAAGCCGGCAGCCGGGTAGATCTCTGCCTCGATCCGGTCTCCACCCACATAGAGGATGGACTCCCGGGGCACACCTCGATCCGACAGTGCCTCGCCGACGGCCAGCCCAGGAAACACGTGGCCCCCGGTGCCGGCGGCGGCAATGACAAACGTCATGTCTTCGGGGGAACCCCGGCCTGAGCGATGTTGACGAGGATGCCGAGCGAGGCCATGGCGACAATCAGAGCGGTGCTCCCGAACGAGACGAACGGTAGGGCAATGCCGGTGATCGGCATCACCCCTAGCACTCCCCCGATGTTGACGATCGCCTGAAAGGTGAGCCAGGCGGTCAGGCCGGCCGCCACCATCCTGCCGAAGCGGTCCGGGGCACGGGCCGCCACCGCCCACCCGGCCAGAGCCAAGACGATGTACAAGCCGATGACGGTGAGACCGCCGATCAACCCGGTCTCCTCGCCGATGATGGCGAAGATGAAGTCGGTGTGAGCGTTGGGCAGATAGAACCACCGTGCCCGGCTCGCCCCGAGACCGACACCGAACAGGCCACCGTTGGAGAGCGCGTAATAGCCTTGGATCAGCTGATAGCCCTCGCCACTGGCATTCGACCAGGGATCGAGGAAGCCGACTATTCGGTCGACCCGATACTGGTCGCTGAAGGCGAGCAACCAGGCTGCGCCAACGACCATGATCGTGAGCGCCAGCACATAACGCAGGGGTGTGTCGCTCGCCAGGATCACCGCCATGGCGCCCGCTCCGATGATGATCGTGGTCCCCAGGTCCGGCTGAAGCATCACCAAGGCACCGATTACACCGACCGTGAAGACGACCGGCACCAGGAAATGGCCGAACCGGGTCAGAAGCCGCTGCTTTCTCTCCAAGAGGTACGCGAGAACGATCACGATGGCCACCTTGGCCAGCTCGGAAGGCTGAAAGCTGAAGCCGGCGATGGGTAGCCATCGTTGTGATCCCCCGATGACCGGTCCGATAGCGAGGACCGCGACCAGAAGCGCCACCGTCACCAGGAAGCCGGGCACAGCCAGTCTCCGGTAGACCCGATATGGGATGCGGCTGGTGATCAGGAGCGCGATCGTCCCAATCCCGACCCCGACCAACTGTCGTTTGAAGAAGTAGAACCGGTCCTCGGCCTGCTCGATTGCCACCACCGAGGAGGCCGACTGGGTCGCACCCAGGCCGATGACGATCAGGACCACCCCGAGCACCAGAAGAATCGTCGCCGTGCGATTGTTGGTCCTGAGACGCTCGGCCCGACTCCTCGCCGCTGCACGCACCTTTGCGATCGAGGTCACACTCGCCGTCATCCGGATCTCTCCTCTTCCGTCATTTCCCTCACCAGCTCCGCGAACCTGTCCCCTCGCTCCGCATAGGAATCGAACTGGTCGAAGCTGGCACAGCCCGGCGCGAGCAGGACGGTGTCACCGGGCTCGGCGAGCTCGGCTGCCAGTTCGACGGCCCGATCCAGGGTCTCGACATTCCGTCCCCTCCCACCGGCGGCTGATGCCAGAACCGGCCCAGCCTCGCCAATGCCGAGCAGGTGCCGGACATTGGGCTCCCGGGCGAGCGGGGTCACATCGGTGCCCTTGGCCAGGCCACCGGCGATCAGCACGACAGGACCGGGGCGGGGGTCGGGCGATCGTCCCCCAGATTTGACGGCACGTATCGATGCGAGCGCGGCATGTGGGTTGGTCGCCTTCGAGTCGTCCACCCAGGTGATGCCGTTGCTGCGACGGACCACGGTTCGACGATGCGCCCCGGGACTGAAGCCCTGGGCTGCCCTGGTCACACCGTCTGACGTCGCTCCCATTCGTAGTGCCAGCGCTCCGGCTGCCGCGATGTCGACCAGGTGGGTCGGGTCACTGGAATGCATCTCGCCGATTGAGATGGCGACATCCCCGATGACGAGGCGGTCGCCATCCACCCCACCGCCCCCCGGAGGAAGGTGACGGCCCGAAACCGGAAAGAGCTCGCTGTGAGCCGAGCCCACGAGGGTGGCGGCACCTTCGTCGTCTGCGTCATAGACGAGAAGGTCATCGGGTGTTTGGTTCATGAAGACCCGGGCCTTTGCAGATCGATAGGAATGCTCCGACCCGTGCCAGTCGAGATGGTCGACGGCCACATTGGTGATGGCGGCGGCGACCGGGTGGAAGTCCTCACAGAATCGCAGCTGGAAGCTCGACACCTCGACGACCATCGCGTCGTGACCCAAGCCCACGTGTTCGGACAGAGGCGAGCCGATGTTGCCCGTCGCAGGGGCATCGATGCCTGACGCCTCGAGCATCGCCGCCGTGGCCTCGGTGACCGTGGTCTTGCCATTGGTGCCGGTGACCGCGGCTACCGGGATGTCGAGATGCCGCCATGCGAACTCGATCTCGCTCCAGACCGGGATCCCCCATTCCAACGCTTCGACGATCGGCAGAGAGCGCTCCGGGAAGCCGGGGCTGGTGACCACCAGATCGATCCCGTTCAGGAGAACCGGGTCCCAGCCGCCGCTGGCCACCGGGAATCCTCTGTCCAAGGCGCGCTCGGGCCGATCCTCGGTGTAGATGGTCACCGACATCCCACGTGCCCGCGCGAGGCCGGCGGCGGCGATCCCCGAGACGCCGGCGCCAAGCACGAGCACCCGGCTCACAGCAGGCCCTCCAGCAAGATGAAGTCTCCGTAGAAGAAGCCGAGGCCGAGAGCGACCCCGATCCCGGTCAGGATCCAGAAACGGATGACGACCGTGGTCTCGGGCCAGCCACCCAAGTCGAAGTGGTAGTGCACCGGGGACATGCGAAAAATTCGCTTGCCGAACAACCTGAAGCTGGCCACCTGGAGGATCACCGAAGCGGTCTCCGCCACGAAGATGGCCCCGAGCACGACGAGAAGCAGGCTGGTGTTGGTGAGGAGCGCAACCGCGGCGAGCAGCCCGCCGATGCCCTGGGACCCCACGTCGCCCATGATGATCTTGGCCGGCGGGGCGTTCCACCACAGAAACCCGAGGATGGCGCCGAACATGGCGGCCGAGATCACGGCCAGCTCGAGAGGGTCAACCGATTCGTACACCGTCGGGTTCCTGAACTGCCAGAAGGCGATCACGGTGTAGGAGGCGACGACCAGGGCCGATGAGCCCCCGGCCAGGCCGTCCATCCCGTCGGTGAGGTTCACCCCGTTGGCCCACCCGGTGAGCATCAGCAGCACCCAGATCACGAAGAAGGCGCCGAGGTCGATCCCCAGGGGCCTCACGAAGGAGATCTCGGTGACCACTCCGGCCTCAGTGGCACCCCAGGCGAACAGGGCTGCGATGGCGAGCTGGCCCCCGAACTTGGCCGACTTGGACAACCCGAGGCTTCGCTTGTTCGAGTATTTGATCCAGTCGTCGAGGAATCCCACCATTGCCATGCCGACAAGGGCAAAGAGCGCAAGCAAGCCGCCATCGCTCAACGGAGTGAAAGCAATCGACAAGCCTCCGTCGGACACCACCCTGACGTGGGAAACCAGGTACCCGATGACCGCGGCCAGCACGAACACGACTCCGCCCATAGTCGGGGTGCCCTGCTTGTGACCGTGCATCCCGGCAATCTCCTCTTGGATGAACTGGCCGATCTCCCGTCTCCTGAAATAGCGAATCGCGTAGGGGGTGCCGAAAATCGACACCAGGAGACCGACTGCGGCGGCTGTGAGCAGCGGGATCACGGGTTCATGCTCCCCGAAGCCGGCCCCATTCCTGCGGAACCTCTGCCGGTGAGGATCTGACGGGCGACCTCGCGGTCGTCGAAGGGCAGGATCTCGCCCATGACCTCCTGGCCGGTTTCGTGCCCCTTCCCAAGGATCAGGACGACATCCCCGGGAGCCGCACTATCGATTGCCGTCTCTATCGCGGCACGCCGGTCAACCTCCAGGATGATTTCGCGTCGCTCGATCCCTGAAGCCACTTCGGCCAGGATCTGATCCGGATCCTCGGAGCGAGGGTTGTCGCTGGTGAGCACGGCAAGATCGGCCCGGCCGGCAGCGGCGCCCATCAGCGGTCGTTTCTCACGATCCCGATCCCCACCGGCACCGACGACCGCGATGACTTTGCCGTCCGTCACGGAGCGGGCCACCGATATCGCCTGCTCGACCCCGCCTGGGGTGTGGGCGTAGTCGACAATCACGTGGACCTCGGCGTTGCCCGAGACCTGCTCGAACCGGCCCGGGACACCCGCTAGCTCGCCCATGCCGCTTGCGATCTCGTCGACCGTGAGACCGAGCGCAAGACAGCAACCGGCGGCCACCAGTGCGTTCTCGACGTTGAATCCGCCAATCAGGCCCGACTTCACGTCGGCCGATCCGCGGCCGGTCACGAGCTCGAAGGAAGAGCCCTGCAGGGAGGTCTCGACGTTGATCGCCTGCACCGATCCCCCGCTGCCCACCGTGATCACAGGCATCTCTGCCCAGCCCGCGATATCGGCTCCGACCGGGTCGGCGACGTTGATGACAGCCGTTCCGACCTCGAATTCCCGAAACAGGCGCTCTTTGGCCCGGCGATACGAATCCATCGTCCCGTGGAAGTCCAGGTGGTCCTGAGAGAGATTGGTGAAGGCGGCCACCTCGAACCTCGTCCCGGCCACCCGGCTCATCTCCAGGGCGTGGGAGGACACTTCGGCCGCCACGACCTCCGCCCCGAGCACTCTCATCTCGGCGAGAAGACGCTGGAAGTCGGTGGCCTCCGGCGTGGTCCGGACAGAGGAAAGTGCGTTGTCGCCAACGCGGGTGTGCACCGTTCCGATCAAGCCGGTGGTGTGGCCAGCCCGGCCCATGAGCGACTCGACATAGTGGGTGACCGTCGTCTTGCCGTTTGTCCCCGTGACCCCGACGACGGCCAGGTCTGCCGAAGGATCCCCGTGCACTCTGGAGGCCATCGGGCCCATTGCCGCCCTGGTGTCATCCACGACGACCTGACCAGCCTGTGTCTGTTGCGCCACCTCGACTGCGACTGCCGGTGATCCGGCCCGCACAGCTGCCGTCACGAAATCGTGCCCGTCGTGGCTGGCGCCCCGCACGGCGACGAAGAGAACTGCCGGCCCCGCCATGCGCGAGTCATGGGTGACATCGTCGAGGTGAATGCCGGGATCGCCGAGAACACGGCCACCAACCAGGGCGGACACTTCACCGAGCGTGCTACCCGGCAGCGGCATCCGGAGGCACTCCGAGTCGATGCAACGCCTGCTCCATCACCTGGGCAAACACCGGGGCCGCCGCGGCGCCACCGGTCCGGAACTTGAAGGAGGGCGCATCGATGAGCACCGCTACCACGACCTTGGGGTCGTTCATCGGGGCCATGCCCACGAAGGAAGCCCTGGTCACCTCGGTGTACCGGCCGTCCTCGCCCAGTTTGTTGGCCGTTCCAGTCTTTCCGCCGACTTGATAACCCGCCACCGTCGCTGCCTGACCAGTTCC
Source organism: Actinomycetota bacterium (assembly GCA_032155085.1). Classification (GTDB taxonomy): domain Bacteria; phylum Actinomycetota; class Acidimicrobiia; order Spongiisociales; family ZC4RG35; genus JARDZU01. The sequence goes on from JALDXM010000017.1 coordinate 10,537, forward strand.
CTCGTTGACCACGTTGGCCAGCAGTTGCTGCATGAGCACCGCGGTTTCCTTCGAGACGACCCTCCTGGTCTCCAAGCCGGCCACTTCCTCGTTCCCGTCGACGTCGGTCGAGGAGGCCACGATGTGGGGTGCGGTCCAGATCCCGTCGTTGCCGATGGCGGCGTAGGCGGCCGCCATCTGGAGCGGGGTAGCTGCCACCGAATAACCGATCGCGGCCGAGGCCCAGCATGTCTCGCAGCCCGCCTCGAAGTTGAGCGTGCCGGGGGCCTCGACCGAGTAGTCGATGCCGGTGGGTGAGCCGAGCCCAAATCTCTCTATGTAAGACACGAGCCGGTCCTGGCCGAGGGTCTCGGCTATCAAGATGGTCCCCACGTTGGAGGACTGGGTGAAGATCTCGGTCACGCTCATGCTGTCGGTCTCGTGCTCGTCGAAGTCCCGATAACAACCGAAGACGTCGTCGTCTCCGGAACGACAAGCGTCGGGCCGCAGTTCCAGGACGTCGGCGACGTCAGGGAAGACGGTCCCGGCTTTCACTTCTCCCTCTTCGAGTGCAGCGGCCACCGTGATGAGCTTTTGGGTCGAGCCCGGCTCGTATACACCGCGCACCACGAAGTTCTTGAAGGCGAGACAGGTCGGGTCCTGGGCTGCGTCGCACCTATCGTCGATCGTCTGCCTTGTTTGAGGGTCAAAAACGGGGGCACCCGACATGGCCAGGATGCCGCCCGTCTCAACGTCGAGGACGACAACCCAGCAGGACTCGGCACTCGTCCGTTCCACAGCAGCAAGACACGCCTGTTGGGTCTGATACTGCAATGGAAGGTCGATGGTGGTGTTGAGGTCGCTCCCAGGCACGGCGGGCACGATGTCGGTCATCCCCTGGGGGATGATGCGCCCTTCCAGGTCCCTCTCGAACACCGCCTTGCCGGGGATGCCGAGAAGGGACTCGTCATACATGTACTCCAGGCCTTCCTGCCCGTTCCCGTCTATATCCACGAACCCGGTCACGTGTGAGGCCACCACGCCCGCCGGATAGACCCGGGTCGCCTCCGGGTGGGTGTAGATGCCCCTCACCCCGAGGCCGAGGATCTGCTCGGCGACCCCTGGCTCGCCCTGGCGCTTGAGGTAGACGAAGTCGCGGTCCGATTCGAGGCGGACGAGGAGCTCTTGGGAGTCGACGCCAAGCAGCCCTCCGATCTGCTGGGCAACCCAAAGTTGCTCTTCGATCTGCGGCGGGTTGGCCCAGATGCTCTGTGCCTCGACCGTCATGGCCAGCAGCTCGCCGTTGCGGTCGAAGATCTTCCCGCGCTGAGGCGCAAGGTCCCGGGTGACGAGGCGTTGGCTGAGCCCCTGTGTGGCCAGCTCCTCTGCCTGCACCACCTGCACCTGGAACAGCCGAAAACCGAGCCCCAAGAAGGCGAGGACCAGTCCGACGCCAATCAGGGCCACCCTCATTCGTGAGCGGTCGGGCCTGGTGGCGGCCTTGGCGGCAGCCACCGTCTATGTCCCCGGCCGCGACTCCGGTGGTCGGGAACGACCTGTTCCCTCCGGGAGCCCGGCTCCAGCGCGCCGTCGGGTCCTCACTGTCTCGCCCCTTCGTCGTTGGATACCAACGCAGGGCCTCCTAGATCCACCAGCAGCTGTCTCGTGTTCTCCGGGATCACCAGCCCTAGCTCCTCCGCCAGAGGGGCAATCCGGGCCGGGCTCTCCATCCGTGCGATCTCGAGCCGGAGCTGTTCGTTCAGGGCTTCCTGCTCGACTATCTGTCGGTTCAATCGGTCTAGCTCGAACGCCGACCTGTCGAGGGAAGTCCGGGCAAAGCCCAGCCCGAGGAAGGCGGCCACCCCGATCAGGACCACGATCACCCAGGGCGCCAGTGCCGGCCGCAGCTTTGTTTGCCGCCCTCTCAGGACACGCAGGCCCTCGCGGCTCGATGGCTGACGGAGCGGGCGGGCAGCCGTCACGCCGCCACCTTCTCAGCGGCTCTCAGGACTGCGGAGCGGGCCCGGTTGTTGGCCTCGACCTCATCCAGGCTGGGCCTGATCGGCTTTCTGGTGAGCACCCGAAGCTCTGCGCTGTTGCCACATCCGCACACGGGAAGGTCCGGAGGGCACACACAGCCCGTGGCGCCTCGGTTGAACCGCCGCTTGACGATCCGGTCCTCCAAGGAGTGGTAAGAGATGGCCACGACCCTCCCCAGCGGGCGCACGATCTCGATCGCCTGATCGATCCCGGCCTCGACCGCTCCGAGCTCGTCGTTCACCGCCATGCGGAGCGCCTGGAAGGTCCGT
>JALDXM010000018.1:0-12820 GCA_032155085.1 Actinomycetota bacterium
CCATCCTCCTCAACACGTAGTGGAGGATGCCACCGTTGCGGAGATACTCGATCTCGATCGGGGTGTCGACTCTGGCGATTGCCTCGAACTCTCGCACCGACCCGTCGGAGCCGGTAGCGGTGACCTTCACCCGCTGGCGGGGCTGTAGGTCGTCGCCCATCGCGAGGTCGAACGTCTCGGTCCCATCCAGCCCAAGGCTCTCCGCGTCTTCGCCCTCGACAAAGGTGAGGGGGAGGACGCCCATCATCACCAGGTTGGAGCGGTGGATCCTCTCGAACGACCTGGCGATGACCGCCCTGACACCGAGGAGGAACGTGCCCTTGGCCGCCCAGTCGCGCGAAGACCCCATCCCGTAGTCGTTGCCAGCGAGGACAACCAACGGGACGTTGGCCTCCTGATAGTGCATCGCTGCGTCATAGATCGTCTTGATCTGGCCATCGATGAAGTCGGTCGTCCACCCACCCTCGGTGCCTGGAGCCAGCTCGTTTCGCACACGGATGTTGGCGAAGGTGCCCCTCGTCATCACACGGTCGTTGCCCCGGCGGGAGCCGTACGAGTTGAACATGGCCGGCTGCACACCCGCCTCGATGAGGTACTGGCCGGCCGGGCTGGTGGGGGCGATCGTGCCGGCCGGGCTGATGTGATCGGTGGTGACCGAGTCGCCCAGCTTCGCCAGCACACGTGCCCCGGTGACCGGTGCCAGCGGGGCGACTTCGGGCCCGAGATCAGTGAAAAAGGGTGGCTCCTGGATGTAGGTGGACGCCTCCTCCCACTGATACAGATCCGATTCAGGTGTGCTGATGCCCCGCCACTCCTCCGAGCCTGTGAAGACCTCCGAGTATCTCGAAATGAACTGGGTCTGGTTGACATGGGCCTCGACGAGGCGCGCCACTTCGTCCTGACCGGGCCAGATATCACGCAGAAATACATCTCTCCCGTCGCCGGTCACGCCAATCGGGTCGTTGACCGGGTCCCAGTCCACCGTCCCCGCCAGGGCGTAGGCGACTACGAGCGGGGGCGAGGCCAGATAGTTGGCCCTGACGTCGGGCGAGATACGGCCCTCGAAGTTGCGGTTTCCGGAGAGGACGGAGACAGCGACCAGATCGTGGTCGAGGACGGCCTTGGAGATCGGTTCGGGCAGCGGCCCCGAGTTGCCGATGCAGGTCGTGCACCCGTATCCCACGATGTGGAACCCGAGCGACTCGAGGTCCTCGAGCAGCCCCGAGGCGGTGAGGTATTCGGTGACCACCTTCGAGCCGGGCGCCAGCGAGGATTTGACCCATGGCTTGCGCTGGAGACCCAGCTCCCTTGCCCGTCGCGCGACGAGCCCGGCACCGATCATCACATCCGGGTTGGAGGTGTTGGTGCAAGACGTGATGGCGGCGATGACCACATCGCCGTCGGTCAACATGAACCGCTCGCCATCGACCTCGACCTGCACGCCGGTCTTTGCCTCGAGGGTGCCGGCCTCGACCGGTCTCCCACCTTCGTCCTCCCAACTCACCACGGTCGAGGCAGACGATCCGCCGTTCTTGCCGAAGAGATTGGTCAGGTCGGACCGCCACTGGGAGGCCATCGCCGAGAGGGCGATGCGGTCCTGGGGCCGGCGGGGCCCGGCCAGCGAGGGCTCCACCGTGGACATGTCGAGCTCGAGTGAAGACGAGTAGGTGATCTCCCGGGCGTCGTCTCGCCACATCCCCTGGGTCTTGGAGTACTGCTCAACCGTGTCGATCAGCTTGTCGTCACGACCTGTCAGCCGGAGATACGCCAGTGTCTGCTCGTCGACGGGGAAATAGCCGACGGTGGCCCCGTATTCCGGCGCCATGTTGGCGATGGTCGCGCGGTTGGCCACGGGCATGTCGGTCAGACCCGGCCCATGGAACTCGACGAATTTGTCCACGACACCGTGCTCACGCAGCATCTCGGTCACCCGGAGCACGAGATCGGTGGCGGTAGCACCCTCGCTGAGACGTCCGGTGAGCCTGAAACCGACCACCTCGGGCAGGAGCATGTAGATGGGCTGGCCGACCATGGCGGCCTCGGCCTCGATCCCACCGACGCCCCACCCCACCACACCGAGCCCGTTGATCATGGTCGTGTGGCTGTCGGTGCCGACCAGGCTGTCCGGGTACAGCCACCGGCCGTCATCCCAGACCACCTTGGCCAGGTACTCGAGGTTTACCTGATGGACGATGCCGGTGGCAGGTGGTACCACGCGGAAGTTGGCGAAGGCTGACTGTCCCCATTTGAGGAATTCGTAGCGTTCCTGGTTCCGCTCGAACTCCTTGCGCGAGTTGATGACGAGGGCGTCGGGCCGGGCGAAGGCATCGACCTGGACCGAGTGATCGACCACCAGGTCGACGGGGATCAGTGGGTTGACCTTCTGAGCCGACCCTTCGTCGCCGGTCATGGCCACGATCGCCGACCGCATCGCGGCAAGATCGACCACGGTCGGGACTCCGGTGAAATCCTGGAGCACGACCCTTCCCGGCACAAACGGGATCTCCTTCTCGCCCACTCGGGTGGCGTCATAGGCCGCAATGGCCTCGACGTCGTCGGAGGTCACCGCTTTGCCATCGAGATTGCGCAATGCCGACTCGAGGATCACCTTGATCGAATAGGGAAGGTTGTCGGTGCGCGCGATGGCATCGAGACGTGCGATTTCGCGGCTTCCCAGCGGTGTTTCGAGCGTTTGCCTGGACCCGAAGGGATCGGTGGTCATGAGGCAAGGTTACCGAGGGTCTGGTGTCAGGCTCTTCGCCGGATCGCGAAAGATCCACAGCCTCTTTCGTAGAACGTAAAACGTATTACGTACTACGCACAGTCACCGGGACCCGGGTGACACAGTCGTCGTCCAGATCCTTGTGGGGGATCAGTACCGGGCGGCAGTCATAGGAGAGGGCCCCGAACAGACCAGTCACGATCCCTCGGTCGAGCGAGCAGATCACTTCGGGGTGGCTGGTGGCTGCCTCACCAAACGGGCAGTGGGTGGTGAGAAGGCGCTGACCTTCGACGTCGGGGTCGATGGTGAAACCGAGGCCCGTCATGGCCCTGGCCACCGCCTGGACGGCACCGTCATATCCGGGCTGGTCGGGAACACCTATCTCAGCGGCCAGCTCCGACCCATATGCCCTTCCGACGGACTCGGCCACCTGGCCAATGTTCTCCGGGGCCACCTCGTCGAGCACCCGTATCAGCATTTCGACCAGCATCTCGAAGCGACGTGGGGCGAAGTGGACGGAGACCTCTTTGTTGCTGGCCTCGTAACACTTGGCCGGGCGCCCCGCTCCCGGCCCGGACTTGCCTGCCGGCCGGCGATGGCTCACCCTCACATATCCGTCATCGGCGAGACGGTCGAGATGATGGCGAGCCACGTTGGGATGGATGCCGAACAGTTCGGCAACGTTGGAGGTGGTGAGCGGTTCGGGCGACTCCCTGACCGCGATGTAGATGGCCCTGCGCGTGGGATCACCGAGGGCGGAGGTCAGATCTGAGATCCTCGATTCGAGGGTCTTCGTGTCCATCCGGGGTACCAACCGGCCAAAACTATAGTTGCCAAAGCCTTCTAACCACTGTCGGCGTAGGGGAAATCCATGGCTTCCAACGAGGAGATCTTCGAGGCGGTCGCGTCTATCGAGTCTCCGATGCTGCCCGGTCGCACCCTTGGTGAGCTGGGCCTGGTCAAGTCGGCGGAGCGGAAATTGGCCGGGAAAGTCAAGGTCGACCTTCTTCTCCCCAACTCCAATCCAGAAGAAGCACTCAACGATCGTCTCCAGCAGGCACTCGAGCCGTACGGGCGCGGCGCCGACGTCACGGTCGAGGTCATGACCGACGATGCGGCCAAGGATTGGATGACCGGGTTGAGAGCGGGCGCCGGCCCGGGGCTAGGTGAGCCCGGCTCTTCGACCCGGGTCCTGGCGGTCTCATCCGGGAAAGGGGGTGTCGGCAAGTCCTCGGTGAGCGCCAACATGGCCGTGTCACTTCGGCGCGCCGGCCACAAGGTGGGCATCGTCGATGGCGACATCTGGGGGTTCTCCATCCCCCGCATGCTTGGTGTCGACAACCCGCCAGTTTTGATCGGCGAAGCGATCGTCCCGCCGACGGCCCATGGCGTAAAGGTGATGTCCATGGACTACTTCGTCGGTGACGACAAGGCAGTGATCTGGCGGGGGCCGATGCTGCACAAGGCGATCGAGCAATTTCTCAAGGATGTGTTCTGGGACACCCTCGATTTCCTCATCGTCGACATGCCGCCCGGCACCGGCGACATCGCCATCTCGATGTCCCAGTTCCTGCCCCGGGCACAGGTGCTGCTCGTCACCACGCCACAGCCCACCGCGCAGCGGGTGGCCCGGCGTGCCGCCTTGATGGCGGCCGAGGTGGATCAACAGGTGATCGGTGTCATAGAGAACATGTCCTGGTTCACCGGGGACGACGGCAAGCGTTACGAGTTGTTCGGCAGTGGTGGCGGTGCCGCCCTCGCCGATGAGCTCGGGGTGGAGCTCATGGGCCAGATTCCGCTCCTTCCAGCCATGGGTCGAGGTGCTGATGACGGTCACCCGGTGTCGATTGCCGCCCCGGGCTCGGAGGCCGCCGAGGCCTTTGACCATCTGGCGGCGACGGTCGTGGAGAGACGCCCCCGCATCCGAACCAATCCTGCTCTCGTGATCAATTGAGATCGGACCAGCGAAGCCGCCGGTTTGCCCTCGGTGTCGCCGCATGGGTATTCGGCCTTGCCGCCACGGTGCTTCTGGGCGGCATCTGGGGTCGCGCCGTCGTCGCCGACACCAACGAGTTGGCCGACACCTTGAGCCCTCTCGCCGCCAGTGAGCTGGTGGCGGGGCGTATTTCGGCCTGGCTGGAGTCGGAGTTGACCTCCGTGGGGGCCACCGAAGCCGAGGCGGGTGCGGTCGCCGGCCAGATCCTGGCCCACCCCTCGGTCGGGCCGGTAGTCGAGGAGCTCGTCGCCGAGGGCGTGGCGGCGGCCGCATCTGACGATCCGGGTAACACGTCGGTGGACGTGGCCGCCATCCTTTCCCCTGCAACCGGACAGATCACGGCCGGTCTCAACGAAGCGGGCGTGCCGGTGACTGAACAGCAGGTGGGCGACGTCCTTTCCGGGCTGGATCCGATCGAAATCCGGGACCCGGCGGACGAGCCCCTGGTCGGGGCACAGTCCCCACTCGCCACCAGTCTCGGAACTGCAGCCGTTCTTGGGGGCCTGCTCATGCTCTTGTCAGGCTCGGCATATGTGGTCATGTCGAGGGACAGGCGAACCGCCTTTCGGTCACTTGTCACCCGTTTCGCGCTGGGTGCTCTCTCATTCGCGGTGATCTTGCGCATCGGGTCCTGGCTCGCCGATCCCGAAGGCGGGCGGGCGCCGCTACGAGAGAGCTTTGCTCACCTTGCCGACTCGAAATGGATGGTTCCCTTGACCATCGGGTTGGCCGCGGCCGGCGCCGCTGTCGTCCTGCGAATTTTCTGGCCGAGGGTCAGACCGGCGGCAACGTCCCGCTGACCAGACGGGCCGCCCAAACCGCCACCAAAAGGACGCCGGTCGCGATGAGCGTGGTGTTGATTGTTCGGGTCGTAGGCGGTCGGGCTCGACCAGATCGGACCAACAGGAACCACACCCAGCCCCCGATGGCCAGGACCGCCATCAAGGGGACCAGTGGGTGATACGCGATCGCTGTGCCCAGGTCGCCACGGATCAGGCTCGAGGCCGCCCTGGTCATCCCGCATCCGGGGCAAGCAATGCCAGTCATCAGGGCGAACGGGCAGAGGGTTGGGCCGTCATCCCCAGGGCTTCCGGCCAGGAGGATCGCTGCCAGCCCGAGCGGGGCAGCCATGGCGAGACGGTCACGCCAGACTCGCGTCAATTGAACTCCTGGCGCCAGAACTCTTCGTCCCAGCGCCACTCCGACCAGGGCACCATCGCCAGGCCGGCGAAGAGTGCAACGATCAGGAAGACGATGCCGATCGCCAGGAGCACGGTCGTCACGATGCCGATGATCCTCGCCGCCGTGGCTGTCCCCTCATTGGCCGGGTTTCGTCTCCCTTCCTGGATCGCCTTCAGCTCGCTGTTGGCCATGATCCAGGCCACGATCCCCAGCACCTGGCAACAGACCAGGCCGACGATCGAGACGACGAGTGCGGTGGAGGCCTGACTGGACTCCGGGTAAGGGGTCGATTCTGGGAAGCTCATGGCCCCGAGCCTATCGGCCGATGCGGTCCAGGGCCCGATAGAGGATGGATGCGGGGGTGAGGAACCAGGGGCTGCCCCGGTAATAGAACCTGGTCGGGTGTGGCACCTTGGTGAAGACACTCGGCGGTTCCTCGCCCAACAACATGCCACCCAGCTCGTGGCCCATCAGCGTCGACAGGCCGACCCCGTGCCCCGCATAGCCGAGGGCGTACCAGGCACCGTCGATCTGGCCCATGTGTGGTACGAGGTCGAAGGGGATTGCCAGCTTGCCTCCCCAGACATGGGTGAGTGGAACTTCGGCGAGCTGTGGGAAGTACCCGACCAACTGCGCCCGCAGGGCTGCCGCCGACTCCTCCAGATCGAGGCCGGTGTGCAGATTGCGACGGCCGCCGATCAGCACCCGGCCGTCTGGGGTGCGACGCATGTAGTTGAGGAGCCTCTTCTTGGTGTACGTCATCGCCCCACCGGGGAACAGCTCGGTGGCCAGATCCTCGATGGGCTCGGTGACGATGATGTAGGAACCAACCGGGACGATCCGGCGACTCAGCTCTGCGGATGGTCGGGCGGTCGTGTAGCCGTTGGTGGCCAGGACAACCTCGCCTGCTCGTAAGAGGCCGGATGTGGTCTCGACCCGGAAGGCCTTGCCTTCACGCACGAAGGAGATCGCCTCACAATGGGGGACGAGCCGTGCCCCGGCCTCGGCGACTCGCTCGGCGATCCCGAATACGAAGCGGGCGGGCTGGATGCCGAACCCTTCGGGTTCGAAGATGGCCGTGGTGAATGGCCCACCGCCGATCACCTCGCCGATCCGGCCAGGGCCAAGGACCTCCCATTCCACCGCGACGTGCTCCCGGTACCACGAGACGCTCTGCTCGAACCTCGCCTGGGTTTCGGGCCCGATGCCCAGGGCAGCCATCCCGCCCCGCATGATCCGGACGTCGATGTCCTCGTCACGAGCCAGATCGGAGACGATGTCAACCGAGCGGACCGTGGCGTGCCACATCTCCCGTCCCAGGTCCGGTCCGTGCTGGTCGAAGATGAGCTTGATCCCGGCCTTGATGTCGGGGGAGACCATTCCGCCATTCACGCTCGAAGCCCCGGCCGCGATGTCACCCGAGTCGATGACTGCCACCGACTTGCTGCCACGGGCGAGACGCAGGGCAGCGGTGAGCCCGGTGAGCCCGGAACCGACGACGAGGACGTCGGCCTCGGTCGGAAGCTCTGCTGTGATGCCTTCGGGCCGGGGGTGCTCTTCGACCCAGAACGGAGCTTGCTTCACATCCCCTCTAAACCATGCCGGAACAACGTCGCCATCTCCGACACATCGTCCGGAGTCATGATGAATGGCGGCGACACCTGCAGGCCACCGCCTCCCACCGCCCTGGTGAGGACACCGGCCTCACGACACGCGGTCGCGGCACGGTAGGGCAATGTCTCGTCGTCGCCGACGGTCAGCTGGACGGCAGCGAGAGCTCCGACACCTCGACGCACGTGGTCGACGACCGGCAGCTCCTCGAGAGGGAGGAGCGCCTGGTACAGCTCTTCCTCGAGAGCGGCGGCACGCTCTATGAGCCCTTCCCTTTCGAGGATGTCCATCACCACGAGGCCGGCCGTGCACGCCGTGGCGTGCCCGGAGTAGGTGTAGCCGTGGCGGAACATGAGCCCGGGTGTGTCGAAGAACGGAGCAGCCACTTGCGGCGAGGCGATGACACCGCCAAGCGGGGCGTATCCACAGGTCACACCCTTGGCGAAGGTGACCAGGTCAGGCTGGAGCCCGAAGCGGTTGGCGGCGAACCAGTCGCCGACCCGCCCGAATCCCGTGATGACCTCGTCTGAGATGTACAGACCGCCGGCGCTCCGCACCAGTTCATGGACCTTTCCGAAGTAGCCCTCCTCGACCGGGCGAACGCCACCGGCTCCTATCACCGGCTCCACGAAGATCCCAGCTATTCGCTCCGCCCCGGCGTGGTCGATGGCCTTCTCCACGGCCTCGGTGTCGTCGAAGGGGACGATGACGACATCGGCCACCAGGTCGCCGTTGTAACCGGAGCGATTGGGCTCCATCCCGCCCAGGGTCGTGCCGTAGGGGTGCATGCCGTGGTAGGCCCACTCCCGGGAGATGAAGACGGTGCGCTCGGGCTCGCCGATGGCGTTGAAGTAGCGCCGGGTCAGCTTGGCCGCGGTCTCGCCCGCGGCGGCGCCACCGGAGCCGAAGAAGACCCTTGACCCGCGCACCGGGGCCACGGCCGCAATCCGGTCGGCGAGGTCGATTGGTGGCCTGGTGCCGTAGTCGATGAACGCATGGAATGCCGGGAGCTTGCGTGCCTGCTCGGCCATGGCATCGATGATCTCCGTGCGGCCGTAGCCGACGTTCATGTACCAGAGCGAGGCCGCAGCATCGAGGTACCTCCGGCCCGACTCGTCGTAGACGTAGATCCCCTCGCCCCGATCAATGATGAAAGGTGCGTGCTGAACCTTGCTCATTTCCGCAAAGGGGTGCCAGAAAGCAGACATGGTGCGGAGGGTAGCGGTGGGGCAAGTGGCTGTACCCTGCCCGGCCATGCCGGCCGACCTGGTCTTCGTCAACGGGCCTGTGTTCACCGCGGGGCCGGCACGATCCTTCGCCCGAGCCGTTGCAGTGTCCGGCGACCGGATAACTGCGATCGGCGATGAGAAGACTGTCCTCGAGACGGTCGGGCAGGGGACCAGAGTGGTGGACCTCGCCGGGCGGATGCTGACACCGGGCTTCCAGGATGCTCATTGCCATCCGGGGAGCAGCGGGCTCGACCTGCTGCGCTGCTCTTTCGAAGGATGTCGCAACGCTGAGGACGCCATCGCCTTCGTTGCTCGTTACGCGGCTGAGCATCCGGACCGGCCCTGGGTCCTTGGAGGAGGCTGGATGCAGACGTGGTTTCCGCGCGGATGCCCGCCGAAGGAGGCGCTCGATGAGATCGTCCCCGATCGCCCGGTTCTGGTCTACAACGCCGACGGGCACGGGGCGTGGGCCAACTCGCTCGCTCTTCGCCTGGCCGGGATCGACGCCACGACGCCGGACCCCCCCGATGGCCGGATCGAGCGAAGCGAGGGAAACGAGCCGCAGGGGACACTCCACGAGGGTGCCGTGCGGGCTGTTGAGGACCTGGTGCCTGAGCACACCCCCGATGAGTTGCGCGCCGGTCTGCTTGCCGGTCAGGAATACCTGCTCTCCAAAGGGATCACCGCCTGGCAGGACGCCCACGTCGATCATGCGACGCACACCGCCTACCGCAGACTGGCCGAGGCCGATGAGCTGATCGGGACCGCGGTCGGGGCCCTGTGGTGGCGCCGGAGCCAGGGCCTGGAGCAGATCGACGAAATGGAGCAAATGCGGTCAGAGCCGCTGGGCCGCTACTTGCCGAAGACGGTCAAGATCATGCTCGACGGCGTGGTCGAGAACCACACCGCGTCAATGCTGGAGCCCTACCTCGACGGCGCCGTCACCGACAACAGCGGGATCGATTTCGTCGAGCCCGGGCTGTTGCGTGAGATCGTGACAGAGCTGGACCGCCGCGGATTCTCCTGTCATTTCCATGCCATCGGTGATGCCGCAGTACGCAACGGGCTGGACGCGGTCGAGGCGGCTCGGCTGGAGAACGGGTGGAATGGGAACCGGCACCACATCAGCCATATCCAGGTGGTACATCCCGATGACCTCCCCCGGTTCAATCGCCTCGGAGTTGTGGCCAATGCCCAGGCGCTCTGGGCCCAGGACGGGGAGGACCAGGCAGTTCTCACTCGCCCCTATCTCGGGGAGGAGCGATCGTCGTGGCAATACCCGTTTGGCGGCCTGCTCCGAGCCGGGGCGACGCTAGCCATGGGATCGGACTGGGGGGTGTCGACCGCGGACGTCTTGGACCAGATCGACGCCGCCGTGACCCGGTCCAACCACGACGAGCCACACCTGCCTCCGCTCAACGCGGGCGAGCAGATCTCCTTCCTCGACGCCTTGTCCGGGTTCACCGCGGGCTCGGCATATGTGAACCATCTCGAGGACTCCCGAGGGACCCTGGCCCCCGGTATGCTCGCCGACCTGGCGGTTCTCGACAGTGACCCGACGAGGGGTGGGCACATCCGGGACGCCTCGGTGGCGATGACCGTGGTTGGCGGTCGGGTGGTGTACGAGGAGAGCTGATGGTGAACCCGGCAGTCGAGCTGACAGGTGTGACCAAGCGGTTCGGCGATGAGGTGGTGGCCGTCGACGGGGTCAACCTCGTCATCGAGGACGGCGAGTTCTTCTCCCTGCTCGGCCCCTCTGGATGTGGCAAGACGACGACCCTTCGCATGATCGCCGGGTTCGAGTTTCCCACCGAGGGGAGCGTCCGCATCCATGGCGTCGAGATGGGATTGAGCCCCCCGAACAAGCGGCCGATCAACACCGTGTTCCAGTCGTACGCCCTCTTCCCTCACATGACAGTGTTCGAGAACGTCGCGTTCGGCCTCAACATGCTCAAAGTGGAGAAGTCGGAGGTTCAGCAGAGAGTCAACCGCGTCCTCGACCAGGTACAACTCTCGAAGCGCGCCGATGCCAAGCCGAGCCAGCTGTCGGGCGGCATGCAGCAGCGGGTCGCCCTGGCCCGGGCCCTGGTCAACCAGCCCGAGGTGCTCCTCCTCGACGAACCATTGGGGGCCTTGGACCTCAAGCTGCGTCAGGCCATGCAGGTCGAGTTGAAGGACCTGCAGAGCAGGGTCGGGATCACTTTCGTCTACGTGACCCATGACCAGGAAGAAGCCCTGACCATGTCCGACCGGATCGGAGTGATGAACGAGGGCCGTCTTCTCCAGGTCGGGCCTTCGGAGGAGATCTACGAGAACCCCAACTCCCGGTTCGTGGCCGACTTCATCGGCGACATCAACCTCATCGATGTGACCATGAACGGCTCGGGCATGGCCAGTCTGGCCAGTGGGGCCGAGATCGCGATGGCAAGGGGGACCGCGGGGACCGAGGGGAAGATCACCCTCGCCTTGCGCCCGGAGCGTCTCGCCCTCTACGACCTGGACGAAGAGATACCGGGAGGGCACAACCGTGTCCGGGTGAAGGTGATGCGACGGCTCTACTACGGCGACGTCCACTTCTATGACGTCGACGCCGGGATCGGCACCGAGATCGAGGTCAAGGAGGAGAACCGTCCCGGTGTCTCTCTGTACGAGGTGGGCGAGGAGGCCTATCTGGTCTGGAGCCCCGAGGCCGCCAACGTGGTGACCTCCTGATGACGGTGTCAACTACTCCTCCCTCCCAACCGCCCGGTCCGACGGTCGCCGAGCCCGAGGCGGCGGCAGCGGCCACGCCGGAGCTGGAACAGGCCTCGATCAGAGCAGAGGCCAGGCGCGGCTTTCTGATCGCCCTTCCCTCCTACGTCTATCTCGTCCTCCTCTTCGTCATCCCGCTTCTCCTCGTCTTCGTCTACTCGTTTGCCACCAGGGACGCGACCGGCCAAACGGTGCTGGAAGACTGGAACCTCGAGTCGTACAAGCGTCTGTTCTCGGCCGAGGTCCTGGAGATATTCCTCAGGTCGTTGTTGCTGGCGACAGTGACAACTGTGATCTGTCTCGCCCTCGCTTATCCCTTTGCCTACTACATCGCGACCAGGTCGGCCGGGGCCCGCAACATCCTCCTTGTGCTGGTGATGATCCCCTTCTGGTCCAACTTCCTGGTCAGGACCTACGCCTGGCGGGTGATCCTCGGATCGGAAGGCCCGATATCGCAGCTGAGCCAGGCGCTGGGGGGAGAGCCGTTCCGGCTCCTCTTCACCAACTTCGCGGTCTTGATCGGTCTGGTCTACGGGTTCCTGCCCTTCATGGTCCTGCCCCTGTATGCCGCCCTAGAGCGGATGGACTGGCGTCTAGTCGAAGCGGCCCGGGACCTCTATGCCGACGGGTGGACAGCCTTCCGCAAGGTCACCCTGCCCCTATCGATGCCGGGCGTAGTTGCCGGCTCGATCCTCGTCTTCATCCCCTCCCTTGGTGCTTACGTGACCCCGGCCCTGCTCGGTGGGGCGAGGACGGTGCTGATGGGGGATTACATCGTGAGCCAGTTCCTCGCCGCGCGTAACTGGCCGTTCGGGTCGGCGCTCTCCTTCGCGGTCATGTTCGTGATGCTCGTGGCGACGGTCTTCTACTTCCGGGCCGGAGCGAGGACCCTATGAGGTGGGCATGGGCGGGGAAGTGTCCGTGAAAGAGGGGACGGCTCCCGGAGGCTTCGCCAATCGCCTGCTTGCCCTCAACGCCTGGGTGGTGTTCCTCTTCCTGTATGCGCCGATCCTCCTTCTGATCGTGTTCTCGTTCAACGACAACAACAACGTCGGGATCTGGACCCAGCCGTCGCTTCGCTGGTACGGAGAGATGTTTCAAGACGAACGGGTGATGGGTGCGCTTCGCAACTCCCTCGTCGTGGCGCTCTTCGCCACCATCGTCTCGACCGTGCTGGGGACGATGCTGGCCATCGCCCTGGAGCGTTATCGCTTCCGAGGAAGGGGGGCCTTGGACGGGATCGCCTATCTCCCGATCATCATCCCTGACGTGACCATGGCGGTCATGCTGCTCATCTTCTTCTTCCAGGGTTTCGGACTCTTGGAGTCT
>JALDXM010000019.1:0-12772 GCA_032155085.1 Actinomycetota bacterium
GAGGCGGCTTGCGTCGGGTCTGTGATCTCCGGCCGAATCAGATCCTCCAGCTGGGGATGGCCCGCACCTTCCAGAACGTCCGCCTGTTTCCCGCCATGACCGTGCTTGAGAACGTCCAGGTCGGGCAGCACGCGCGCACCAAGGCCGGGCTGCTGGGCGCCATCTTCAAAACGCCCTCACAGCGGCGTGAGGAGCGCGAGATCGAAGAACGCTCGAAGGAGGTGCTGGACTTCTTCGGGACCCGACTCGCCGGGTACCGCCACGACCAGCTCTCCATGGTCCTCTCCTACGCCAATCGT
This sequence comes from Actinomycetota bacterium, assembly GCA_032155085.1. Lineage (GTDB taxonomy): Bacteria > Actinomycetota > Acidimicrobiia > Spongiisociales > ZC4RG35 > JARDZU01. The sequence continues at coordinate 300 of JALDXM010000019.1, forward strand.
CGCCGTCTCGAGATCGCCAGGGCCATGGCCACCAACCCGCGGCTTCTGCTGCTCGATGAGCCCACCGCCGGCATGAACCCCAGAGAGACGATCGAGCTCACCGAGCTGATCGGGAGATTGCGGGAGGAGCGGGCCTACACCATCGTGCTCATCGAGCACGACATGCAGGTGGTCCGCAACGTGTCGGACAGGGTCGTCGTCCTCGACCATGGGGTGAAACTGACCGAGGGTTCTTACGACGAGGTCTCGACCAACGAAAAGGTGATCGAGGCCTATCTGGGCCGACCGGCGGAGATGGGCGCATGAGTGCGAACGGGACCACGGCCTTGTCCTTGAAGGGCGTGAACACGCACTACGGGGCCGCTCACATTCTCAAGGATGTCGACATCGACATCTACCCGGGAGAGATGGTCTGTCTGCTCGGTGGGAATGCTTCGGGCAAAACAACAACTCTGAAGACGATGCTCGGCTACGTCAGACCATCCTCGGGTACGGTCTTCATCAACGGCGAGAACGTCAACACGTGGAGCACAGCCGATCGGGTGAGTCATGGCCTCACGATGGTCCCCGAGAACCGGCGTCTCTTCAAGCGTATGACCGTGAAGGAGAACCTCGAGATCGGAGCCTATCTGCGGGAGGAACAGAACCTCGACGACGACTACGAGCGCGTGTTCGAGATGTTCCCCCGGGTCAAGGAGCGTCTCTCCCAAAAAGCCGGAACCCTCTCCGGGGGTGAGCAGCAGATGGTTGCCATGGGAAGAGCCTTGATGGCCAACCCAAAAGTCCTGCTCATGGACGAGCCGTCGATGGGACTGGCGCCGGTCCTGGTTGCCCAGAACTTCGAGATCATCCAGCAGATCAACAAGGCCGGCGTGACCGTCTTCGTGGTCGAGCAGAACGCAAACATGGCGCTCTCGATAGCCGACCGGGGTTATGTGCTGCAGACCGGGAAGGTCGTGCTCAACGACACATCTGACGCCCTCCTGGCCAATCCGCAGATGAGGGCGGCCTATCTAGGCGACGTCTGATTTTCGACGGGGGATGAAGCTTCGTCCACCGTCGGCATCTCCTGAGTGTCGAACAACCGGGTCTGGTTGGGCTGACGACGTCTGATCCCGGCGATTCGCTCGGGTGGCTCTGTGTATTCGATCATGTGCTGACTGGCCTCGCCCCAGGTCTCGCCAAGCACCCTCGTCCTCCAGAAGTGCCCGACGATGATCCGGATTGCGGCTGTCATAGGCACGGCGACGAGAACGCCGAGCAGGCCCGCCACCGTCCCACCGATGATCAATGCCAGGACTATGACCAGAGGCGACAGATTGACACGGGTGCGTTGCACCAGAGGCGTGATCACGTGATTGTCGACCTGCTGGATGGCGATCATGATCACCACCGCCCAAATCGCCTGGGTCACATTGCCGTTGAGCAACGCCACGAGGACCGCCAGGGCGCCACCTACCACAGGCCCGAGGAACGGGATCAGATTGAGGAACCCGGCGATGATCCCGATCAGGAGCCAGAAGGGGAGATCGATCAGCCACATGCCCACGCTCGAGGCGAAGCCGACGATCACTGCGACGAGAAGTTGGCCCCGAACGAAGGAGCTCAGAGCCGTGCCCACTTCCCCAGACACGAAGGCGACCTCTTCACGGTGCCGGGGTGGGGTCATGCCGAGGGTGTTGGCCTTGAACCGCTCCAGGTCGATCAGCAGGTAGAGGGCGAGGATCGGGGCCAAGCCAAGCACGGCCACTGCCTCGGCGACACCACGGATGACCTGCCCCGCACCGGCCCCGAAGCCGAGGAGGAGGTTCTGCACCGTCTCCTGGTTGGCCGGGTCGTTTAGCCAGTCTTCGATCGCCTGCTGACTGAGAAGCTCGTCGACATCGAGCCCGAGGCTTGCGCCGACTTCGCGCACCCAGTTGATCCCGGCCAGATACAGATCGGGAAGTCGTTGCCCGAACTCGGCTGCCTGCTCCCTGATCGTTGGGAACACGAGAGCACCAAGCGCGATGACGATTCCGATCATGGCGACAAGTGCGAGAACCGCCGCAACCGGGCGTGGCATACGCCGCTCGAGGAATCGGACGAATGGCTCGAGCAGGAAGACGATCCCTGCGGCGAAGGCGATGGGCAGCCAGATGACGCGGACCGACCCGGCAATCACCATCAGCACATAGCCGAGTGCAACCGCCCCCACTGCGATCCAGATGATCAGTGCGACGCGCTTCAGTCGCTCAGAGGGCACGTTTTGAGTGTAACTAGCCCTCCCTGACAGTCAGGGAGGACCCCTCCCCGGCCGAGATCACCCAGCCTTCACCTGATGTTGGGCTCACGTAGCCGTCGTCGGTGAGCGTCCATCCGGACGGCACCACGGCGTCGCCAACGACGCGGACGGGAGTCCCCGCGGGCACGGTCAGCTCGAACGCTCCCGACACCGTGACCACCGTGTTCGCCGCGGCCGCGCCCAGGGCCACCGAACCTGCACCATCGACCTGGAGTGATGCAAGCCTGAGCCTGGTCAGGTCTGCCTCGAGCTCACCTGACAACGACAAGCTCCACGTCGGTGCTTCGTCTAGATCGAGAGACCAGCCGGCGAAGGTGTACAACCCGGGGTCGGGGGATGGCTCCAGAGCCACGGAGATGTTGGGCCCCTGCAGCTGCTCGGTCGCCACCGGGGGACCGATCTCCCCTCCCCGCCGGATGGGTTCGACCGCGTACAGAAACCCTGTCTGGCCCGACCCGACCTCGACTGGACCGTCGATCCTCGCCGAAAGGGCACCGGTCACAACCGACCCCGCCTGAGGCCCATAGAGCCCGACCATCGCCGAGGGCATGACCGGCCAGCCCCGAACGTGACCGGTCAGGAATGTCGCCAGCGCGAGCACCGAGATGATGGCGACCAGCGCCGAAGGACGAAATCGGCCCCAGCGCCGGCCCCGGGAGAGCAGGGCCAGACCGAGCAGAGCCAGCCACACCGGCCACCATGCCAGCAGGTCCACGAGCACCGATCTGCTCAGAAACCCGAGGGATATGGCGAGGAGAATCAGGACCAAGGCCAGCACCGGCAGTAACCAGACTCGGGGCACGCGGCGGCGTGACCGCGCCGCGCGATGGGTCATTCGGTGTATCCGGCGCCTATGACCAGGATCACATCGGCCCCGGTCTGCAGCTCGGGGTCGGGGAGGGGCTCGACCAAGGCCCCTGGCATGAACTGCAGCAGCGCATTGGCCTCGGCAGCGAAGCCGTCCCGGTACCAAACCCTCGATTGGTCCTGCTGCGGCTCCAGGTCGTCGGCCTGCTGGGTCTGGTAACCAGCGTCGGCCAACTGCTGGGTCTTCCGCCCACCGGCGCCATCCAACCCAATCGAGTTGAGCACGATGACCCGGACCTCCTGGGGGGCACGGACCGGCACCGCGGTCGTCGTCGGAGCGCCCGTGGTGTCGGGGGTCGTCGTAGCGGGGGTCGTGCTGCTCGTGCTGCCCGTGGGCTCACTGGAGCCGGCGACGCTGCTGGTAGTCGAGTCGGGGTTGGTCGAGGCACCTGCCTCGGCCTCGGGGTTCCCGAGGAAGAGGTAGAGCAAGAGGAAGACGGCGGCTCCCACCAGCCCGATGCCCAGCACCATCATCGTGAGATCCCGATAGAACGAGCTTGAGGTCTCGGCGGCGTGACGACCCTTGTTCACGAAGCGGCCTCCTCATCGGCGGGTTCGATCATCGCCCTGACCCGTGCGACGGTGAGAGGATCGAGACGTCTCGCTTCGGGGGTGGCGACGATCCGGATGAGCGTCTCGTAGTAGGTCGCCGCGCTCAAGCCGAGACGATGTTCGATCGCCTCATCTTTGGGACCGGGCTCGTGCCACCAACTGCTTTCGAAATCGAGGATGGATCGATCCTCGGCGCTCAACATGCAGATGAGGGTATTTCTGGACCCCGGCTTACCCGAGGATTTGGCCGGCGAGACGGTCCGCCAGCACGCCGAGCATCGCCACCGAAATCCGGGGATGGGTATCGAGTAACCGGGCGAAGTCGTCCCGAGCAAGGGCGACACAAGTCACCTCGGTCTGGGCCTGGACGCGTGCGGTGCGATCTCGATCGGTGAGCAAGGCGAGCTCGCCGAAGAACTCCCCCGGCCCCAGCTCTATCCGACCCCCGTCGGGTAGCTCGACCTCCACTTGACCCGATTCCAGCAGGAACATCCCGAGACCAGGGAAGCCGCGCTCGATCAGCACATGGCCGGGCGGGACGGTGAACTCGGTGGTCTCGTCGGCGAGCATGGCCAGCTCCTCGTCGTCCAAACGGGCGAAGAGAGGGATGGAGCGGAGACGTTCTATCGACGGAGCAGTAATAGACCCACCCTATCCGTTGTGAATTGGGCGGTCGATCGAGCTGGAGCCGGGTACCGGAATCGAACCGATGACCTGCTGTTTACAAGACAGCTGCTCTACCGACTGAGCTAACCCGGCGGTGTCGCGGATTGTAGGGAGCGCACCCGCATCACTTCGAAGCAGGCCAGGGCGGCCGACACCGAGGCGTTGAGGCTCTCGAAGCCAGCCTTCATCGGGATGGAGGCCAGGACGTCGCATCGCTTCTGGACCAAAGCGCTCAGTCCCGAGCCCTCGGCGCCCACCACCAACGCCACCGGCTCGGTCAGCAACTCGAGGCCGAACAGCGAGGTGGCGGAGCCGGCGTCCAGGCCGACCGTCCAGACACCACCACTCTTGAGCCGGCTCATGGCCTCGGGGATCGAGCCCACGATGGCCATCGGCAGCGTCTCCAACGCCCCGGCGGCCGCCTTGAACGCTGCCGCCGAAAGAGGGGCGGCCCGTCTCGAGGAGACCACCATGCCGGTCATGCCCGAGGCGAGAGAGCTACGAGCGATCGCCCCGACATTCTGTGGGTCCTCGATGTGGTCCAGCACCACCAGGGCGGCGCCCTCCCCGGCCAGATCGTCGAGACTCACCGGGAGGATCGGATCGCATTCCGCCACTACGCCCTGAGGGGCATCGGTCTCCGCCATCGACCTGACGTCGGGAACGAGGCGAACCCGATCCGACCCGACGATTTCGACTATCGCCGCTATCTCCGGCCGACCCTGCCGCCGCTGCTCCACCCAGAGCCTTCGCACCCGGCCGGCGCCCGCGGCAGCCGTGACCGGGTGGATGCCCTCGACCCTATCTCCGTAGCCAGCGGGTGCCATCGGGCCCGTCCTCGAGGATCACTCCTGCCTCCTCCAGCCCCTCACGGATGGCGTCGGCATCGTCGAACCTGCGCTCCTCACGGGCCTTGGCCCGTAGCCGGATCAACTGGTCGATCACCTCGGGTCCCCCACCGGCGAGGCCGTGCCTGGCGGCCAGATCCCCGAGGTCGAGGGCGGTCTCAGCCGGCAGGCTGGCGTCGTCCAACCCGAGCACACCGACGATCTCCTCCACCGCCCCTGCGATGGCCGAGGCGTCGCCGCCATCGTCGAGGAGGCGGTTCCCGTCCCGGACCAGATCGAACAGGAGAGAGACAGCTTCCGGAGTGGCGAAGTCGTCGTCCATCATCTCGCGGAATCGATTGAGTGCACCAGCATCGGGCTCGCCGGCAGTGACACGGTCCCGGAAGCGCTGCAGACGATCGAGTGCGTCCTCGGCCTCGGCGAGAAGCTCGTCGGAGTACTCGATGGGTGAGCGGTAGTGGGCGCGGAGGAAGAGCAAACGGAGTGGCCGACCCCCGTGCTTCTCGGCGATCGAAGCCAGGTCGACCAGCACTCCGGTCGACTTGGCCATCTTCTCTCCTCCCAGGTTGACCATGCCGTTGTGCAGCCAATATTTCGCGAATGTCTCGCCAGAGGCCCCCTCGCTCTGTGCGATCTCATTCTCGTGATGCGGGAAGATCAGATCGGTGCCGCCGCCGTGGATGTCGAAGCCATCGCCCAGATACTTGCTGGCCATGGCCGAGCACTCGATGTGCCACCCGGGTCGCCCCGGGCCCCACGGCGAGTCCCACCAGGGCTCCCCCGGCTTGGCACCTTTCCATAGAGTGAAGTCGAGGGGATCGTGCTTCGACTCTCCGACCTCGATCCGGTACCCGGCGCGCAGCTCGTCCGGCTTGCGACCGGATAGGCGCCCGTAGCGCTCGTCCGCCCGCACCGAGAAATAGACGTCCCCGCCGGCTGCGTAGGCCAGGCCACGATCGATCAGGGTCTGAATCAGCTCGATGATCTCGGGTATGTGCTCGGTCGCCTTCGGCTCGATGTCTGGCTCGACCACACCCAGGGCCTTGTATCCATTGGCAAATCTCTCCGCCATCCGAACCGCGAGGACGTCGACGCTCTCGCCGGCCTCGGCGGCCGCGGCGATGATCTTGTCCTCGATATCGGTCACGTTGCGGACATAGGTGACGTCGAAGCCACGCCAGGCGAGATACCTCCGGATCACATCGAAAGCGACCGCCGAGCGACCGTGCCCTACATGGGGCTCGCTCTGCACCGTGGGCCCGCACACGTAGATCCCCACCTTGCCTTCGTCCCGCGGCTCGAAAGGGACGACGGCGCGATGGATCGTGCTGTTGAGGCGGACCATCGGCGGGATCCTACGACAGGGCGCTCACCGTCACCACGGCAACCGCGGCCAGCCCTTCACCGCGACCGATGAAGCCGAGGCCATCGGTCGTGGTCGCCTTGACCGACACGAGATCGTCGACGACACCCAAGGCCCGGGCAAGATTGACCCGCATCTCCTCTCGGCGTGGAGCGATCCGGACGTCCTCGGCCAGGACAGTGGCGTCGACATGTGTCACCTGCCAACCGGCCGCGACCGCCATCGTCGTGGCCTGGCCCAGAAGTCCAAGCGATGACACACCTGCCATGGCCGGGTCCTCCGAGGGGAAGTGCTCACCGAGGTCGCCGAGGACGCATGCCCCGAGCACGGCGTCGGTGATGGCGTGGGCCAAGACATCCCCATCCGAAGTGGCACTCACTCCCACGTGGTCCGACACCACCACCCCGCCCAGAATCAACGGGGGATCACCATCCAGGGGATGGGCGTCGAATCCCCAACCGACCCGGGTGCCCCCGGTCGGGCTCATTCTTCGTCCGCGTCGATCTTCGGCAGGGCCCGGTCCAGACGCTTGATGGCCTCCTCCTCATCGATCTCGAGGCTGAAGGCCAGCTCCGAGCTCAACGTGAGACGCGCCTTCGAGAGCATCCGCTTCAGGGCCGGGCTGATCCCTTTGGTTTGCTGGGCAAAGGACAGATCACGCACGACCTCCGCGACCTGGAAGATGTCCCCCGAGGTCATCTTCTCGTTGAGGACCTTGTACCAGCGGCTCCAGTTGGCGCCCGCCTCCTCAGGCTCGCCCTTTAGTGACTTGAGCACATCCCGTGACTTGGTCTTCGAGATCACAGGACGGATCAGGTCCTCGACTTTGTCGAGGGGCACCATGACAGTGAGCTGTTCGGTGGCGATGTCCAGGACGAAGTAGTCCTGTTTCTTGCCTCCGAACTCCTGCCTGACCTTCTTCTGGATGGTCGCGGCCCCGTGCTGGGGATGCACCACCTTGTCCCCTACCGCGTATTTGGTTGATGCTGCAGCCATGTGCGAGAGCGGATAGTACCGGTGCCCTTACCCAACCAAGCCGCTCAATCGAGGACGGGCTCCCATTCGTCCGCGGTGTCCTGCAACCGATCGAAGTAGGCCCGAAGCTGGCCGGCACGTGTCTCGCCAACTCCTTCCACCGAGAGAAGCTCATCGATCCTTGCTTCGAGCAGTGTCGATGCCGTCCCAAAGTGGCGGATGATGTCGTCGCGCACTGCGTCAGGGAGACGACCAACCTGGGAGAGGAGTCGATACCCGCGCGGGTCGGAAGGGTCGTCGATGTCGGGGAAGCCCAGCTCCTTGCCCACCCGGCTCGGGTCCTCCAGGTCGTTGGCGGACATTGCGCTGAGATCCTCCATCGCCTGGCGGATGTTGCTATTGCGGAGCGGCTTGATGTAGTCCCTCAACACCGCCCGCTTGGTGAAATCGACCCCGGCAAGCAGGTCGTTCAGCTGCAGGTAGACGATCCGGCCCTCTTCACCCAAAGTGAGCGCCCGAGCCTCCACCACACGTCCGAGTCGCTCCAGGAGCTCCGCCCGCTGCAGCACTGTTATCGCCCCTCGATAGGTGGCGAGTCCGGCCACTTCGAGCCGTGTCAGCTTCAGCTCGGCATCGTCGAGACGGCTGCGAAGACGATCGAGGCTCTGCAACTCCTGGTTGACATGGGCGGCGACCTCGGTCGGCGAGGCGAGCTCGATCTTCTGGCCACCGTAGAACAGGGTTGCCACCTTGCGCCCTTCGCTGACAGCCACAACCGGCTTTCCCGTCTGGACGGCCATGCGCTCAGCCGTCCGGTGGCGGGCTCCTGTCTCGTCGGTGGGGATGGTCCCGTCGGGGATGAAGTGCACCCCCGCCTCGAGGATGTTCGACCAGGAGTCGTCGAGGACGATGCCCCCGTCCATCTTGGAGAGCTCGGCGAGCCGGGCCGGGCTGAACACCGCTGACCTCAGGGAGAACCCACCCGACGAAGCTTCGGCGACCTCGGCACCGTCACCCATCACGACAAGGCCTCCCTTGCCCTGCTGGATGATGCGCTCGAGCGCCCTTCGCATCGGGGTGCCAGGGGCCAGACGTTCGAGTGTCTCGGTTATCGACGGTCCACCCACGGACGTCAAGGCTAGTTGATTGGCAGCAGGCTCAGCAGGGCGAGATGATGCCAATTTGGTGAACCTACCGCCTCAGTCGATGCCGGCGGAGGCCAAGGCCTCTCGGAGCCTCAGCTGCTTGCCCCCCAGCGGGGCGACACGACGCTCCAGGCCCATCCGGTCGAGCTCCTCGATGCGGCGGGTCTCCATCGGGATCGAGCGGACCTCTCCGGCGAGCCCGATCTCTCCCCAGGCCGCCATCCTGCCCAGCGGTCGGTCTGTGTAGGACGATGCGACGGCAAGGGCCACCGGAAGGTCACAGCCCGGCTCGTCGATGCGCCATCCCCCGACCACGTTCACATACACCTCCTTGTCGTGGAGACGGAGTGAGCTATGACGGTCGAGGACCGCCAGAACCTGGTTGACACGAGTCGGATCGAGACCCCTGATCGATCTTCGCGGTTGTGCTTGTTTGGTCGGCGAGACCAAGGCCTGGATCTCGACGAGGATCGACCGTCTCCCCTCCACTGCCGGATAGATGACGGTGCCTGGAACGTCCGCCTCCCACCCGTCGAGAAAGAGCTTCGAGGGATCGTCCACCTCGGCCAGACCTTCGCTCCTCATGTCGAACATCCCGGAGACGTGGGTCGCCCCGAACCTGTTCTTGATGCTGCGCAGGACACGAAATCCGCGGTCAGGATCTCCTTCGAGATACATGACCACATCAACCATGTGCTCCAGCATCTTGGGGCCAGCCAGCCCTCCTTCTTTGGTCACATGGCCCACCAGGACCACTGCGACACCTGTCGTCTTGGCCATCCGCACCAGCCGAGCCGCACTCTCCCGGACCTGTGCAACCCCTCCCGGTGCGGCGGCAATTTCAGGCACCCCGACCGTCTGGATCGAGTCGACAATGAGCAGACTGGGGCGCTCCCGCTCGGCCAGGGCGACGATGGCGTCCACATCGTCGTCGGTGACCAGGCCGATCTCGTCATGGCCGATGCCGAGCCGGCCAGCTCGCATGGCGACCTGATCGGCCGATTCCTCCGCACTGGCGACGATCACAGGAGAACCTTGCGAGGCCACGGCTCCGGCCAGTTGGAGCAGGAGGGTCGATTTCCCCACTCCGGGCTCACCGCCAAGGAGGAGGACTGAACCGGCCACCACCCCGCCACCGAGGACGCGGTCGATCTCCCCCCATCCGGTGTTGACGCGGCGTTCCGAGCTCTCGGCTGCGGCCTTCAGACCCACCATCTGTGCTGACGCCACTCTGGCGCTGGGCTTGCCAGCCACTTCGATGAGTGGTTCAGACGAGCCACACTGCGGGCAGAAGCCCATCCATTTGGCCGATCGGTGGCCGCAACTCTCACATCTGAATGCCATTCGGACACCTTTTCCGGGTTAACGATTGCGCCGCTTAACGGCAAAAATCAAGGCAGCCACGAGTGCCGCGCAAAGGATTGTGGTGGTCAGGACCGTGGCGATCGTCCAGGGCTCATGGGTTCTGATCGCCCACAAAAACATCCCGTGGCACAATAACTATGAAGGAGGGATGTGGCCTCACGTAAATGTGATCATTGCGGCGCGACCGTCGCGGCCGACGAGCAGTTCTGCCCGAACTGTGGCTCGTTCCTCGATCCATTGGAGGCGCAGCCCATCCGGAACCGGGAAAACGTCATCTCGGTGAACTCAGACGGGAACTACGAGGAGTTCGAGCTCAGCTCGCCCCCGCCCGAGTCGGAGCGCTCGCGTTCCGGCGGAATGGGTGAGGCCACCTGCCCGTCGTGTGGCGCCACTAACCCGGCCAACAACCGCCATTGCCAGGAATGCGGGGCCAGACTCAGCCAGGGCCCGCTCCCGACGGCGCCTCGGCCCGCCGTGCAGGCCACGGCAGGAGTGCGTGCCGCCCTGGCCATCAGCGCCCTTCTCTTCGGGGTGGTAGTGGTCGCCCTCCTCTTCAACGTGTTCAACGGCGACGGTGGCGCGGCGGCATCTTCGACCACCGCACCAGCGGCTGTCAGCACCACGATTGCCGAGCTGGCCCCCGTCGACGTCCTCGATGTCGAATGCAGCCAGGAGGGCGTCGGCTCCTTCGTGTGCGCCAACCTGATCGATGGGACCGAGGAGGAGTACCAGTTCGACTACGAGGCCGTGCCCGAGGGCGAGCCCATCACCATCCGGCTTATCTTCGACCGGCCCACCGTCGTGCAGCGGATCGACTGGATCAACCTCGAGGACGCGACGAGGCTGAAGCGGAACTATCGAGCCAGGGGCATCCAGGTCGAGGCCGATAACTCGCTGCAGCCGGTCCTGGTCCAGCTCGAAGACCTGGCAGGGAGCCAACCCGTGGCCTTTGCCGCCCTCGACGCCACCTCGATCACGATCACCATCGAGAGCGATTACCCGGCCGAAGTGGTCGACGAGGAGCGCTTCACCGAGATGGCCATTCAGGAGATCAGGGTGATCGGTCGGCCAGGCGGCGTCACCAACGGAACCAACGGAGCCACCGAGACCACCGTCGCCGGGAGCACGACAGTCGCCCCCTCGACCACCGTCGCTCCTACTACGACACTCGCTCCGACCACCACGGCAGCCTCCTGATCGGCGGCCCGCCCCCATCTTGGGGCGCTCGACGTCGCTCAGCGACGCCTGCAACCCTGGGTTAGCGGCATCAGGCAGCGGTGACCGCCACCTGGAGGTTTTCCACGCCTCGGAAGACAAGGGACTCGATGCGGCCCGAGGCCTCGACCAGCTCGACATCGGCAACACGGGCTGAGAATCGGCCGAACGCAGCCTCTAGCTCGACCCTGGCCAGAGGCGCCCCTACGCAGTAGTGCAGTCCCGCCCCGAAGGAGACGTGCGGATTGGGGTGCCGGCCGAGATCGAGCCGATCAGGATCGGGGCCAACCGCCCCGGGGTCGTGATTCGCCGAACCGAACAACAGCCCGACCTTGGACCCCTTCTTGAGCGAGGCGCCCCCGACCCCCGTGTCGGTGAGCACCCAGCGCTCGAACATCTGCAACGGGGAATCGAACCGAAGCAACTCGTCGACGGCACTCTCGACGCCGACTTCGTGGTCACGGAGCCTTCGATACTGATCGGGGTTCCGGGCCAGGGCGAGCAGCCCATTGCCGATGGCGTGCACCGTTGCCTCATGGCCTGCGTTGAGAGTGAGGATGGAAGTCCCGATGATCTCCTCCTCGGTGAGTGTGTCACCCTCCTCCTCCACTTCGAGCATGGATGAAATCAGGTCGTCTCCCCGCCTGACACGCCGCTCCGACACCACGCTCCTCAGATAGGACACGAAGTCTGACGTGGCCTGCTCGGCACGATCCCCCTCCTCGGGAGTGACGTTCCTGTCGAAAACCTTGACGATGGCGTGGCTCCATCCCAACAACTGCTCGTGGTCATGGCCTGGTATCCCCATGAGCTCGGCGATCATCGCCACCGGGATCGGGGTGGCAAAGTCCTCGATGACGTCGAGCGTCCCATGCTCGAGAGCCCGATCGACGATTCGATCAGTGGCATCTTCCAGCCGCGAACGAAACGCCTCAGACGACCTGCGGGTGAAGGCCTGCGACACGAGGCGGCGAAGACGGGTATGACGTGGCGGCTCCAGGTCGATGAAGGACTCCCTGATGTATCGCGTCCAGGTGGGCCATTGCGACGGGTAAATGCGCCGGTGGAGATCCTGATCGACCTCTTCGGGGTCGAGACGGTGACGGAAGTCGCGCCCGAATCGCTCACGATCCTTCAGCACGGTTGACACGTCGCCGTGACGGGCGAAGAACGTCAGCTCCCAGGAAGGGTCG
>JALDXM010000020.1:0-12684 GCA_032155085.1 Actinomycetota bacterium
CGAGAACGGGCAGACGCGCAGTGAACGTCGAGCCGGCTCCCAGCTCGCTCTGGACCGTCACGCTCCCACCATGGCTCTCGACCACGTGTTTGACGATCGCCAAGCCCAAACCGGTTCCCCCCGTGGCCCGGGATCGGGCATTGTCGACCCTGTAGAAGCGCTCAAAGACACGCTCGATGTCCCGCGTCGGGATCCCGTCGCCGGTGTCGGTGATCCTCAGCACCGCTTCGTCGCCCACACTTTCCAACTCGGCGCCGATCTTGCCCCCCGACGAGGTGTACCTGATGGCGTTGTCGAGGAGGTTGCGGACTGCGATGGCGACGTCGCCGCGGCTTCCGGCGACCTGGACGTCGGCAAGGTCGACAGTTACCTCGATACCGCGCTCCTCGGCGACGATGCGGACCCTCTCTACTTCCTCCCGGACCAGATGACCGAGGTTCAACGGTTCCAGCTCGGGCTCATCGCGTTCGAGGCGGGAGAGATCGAGAAGATCGGCGACTAGCCGATCGAGCTGTGTGGCCGAGCCTTCGATCTGGCGGGCAAAGTCAACCGCCGAGGCGTCGCCCCGCTGCACCGCGAGCTGGAGGGCCTCAGACGATGCGATGATCGCCGAAACCGGCGTCTTCAGTTCATGCGAGGCGTTGGCGACGAAGTCCCGACGCACCGACGCCGCCCGCTCCCGCTCGGTGATGTCCACGATCACCAGCAGCACTCTCCCATCTTCGGCAAAGGGCGTGGCGATGCCACGCAGGACGCGCGACGGCTTGCCGTGCTCCGCGATCGTCGTCGTCTGCTCTCCCAAGGCCCTTGCCTCCTGGACGAGGTCCTGGAACGAGAAGGGGGCGAGGCCGGCCAGAGTGGACGGAACGCTTCCGAGCAGGCTCTGTGCCGAGGGATTGGCGTAGACCACTGTGTCCGACTCGTCGAGGAGCACCGTTCCCTGAGGTAGTGCTTCCAATACCACTTCCAGCGTCGACGACGAGAGCTTCGCCTCTTTGATGCGAGCCTTGCTGGTCGCGTCGAGCTCAGTGATGGCCATGGCCAGCTCATCGATCTCCCGCACTGAGGACCGCGATACCTTGTGGTCGCCGCCCTCATCGGCGAGCGCTCTGGTCTCGTCGGCGAGCTTGTTGACGGGTTGGGCCATCCGACGAGCCAGCCACAGCGCGAGGAGGAGTCCCAGCAAACCGACGACGATCGAAACGAGAATGATCGAGCTGCGATAGGGCCAGGTCTCAGCCGCAACCTCCCGGGAGGAGGCCGAGAGCCGGAGTACGAGATCGTCCTCGGCGGGGATGGCCACATAGAGCTGCTCGAAGCCGGTGGTGTCGCTGTCCCTGATGTCGCGGCCGGTCTCACCGTCGAGAGCAGCCGCAACTTCGGGGCGGTCGGCATGGTTTTCCATCGTTGCCGCGTCGGAATGCGAGTCGGCCAGCACCACGCCGTTCTCATCGATGACCGTGAACCGATAATCACCGATCTCCGATGCATCCTCCACCCAGGCGTCGAGGCCTGCCTGGTCCGTCGGCATTCCGAGCGTGGCGATGTTGGCGGCTGACTCGACCTGGTCGAGCAATCCCTCGGTGAACGCGGATTCCACAGACCTCGACAGGAACCAGCCCATCAGCCCGATCAGCAGCAGGTAGACGAGACCGAACCAGATGACGAATCTGAGAGCCAAGGGGGTCCGGCCCGGGCCCTTACTGCTCATCGACGAACTTGTAGCCCAGGCCGCGGACCGTGACGATCAGCTCCGGGTTGGAAGGGTCCCGTTCCAGCTTCTGACGTAGCCGCTTGATGTGCACATCGAGGGTCTTGGTGTCACCGAAGTAGCTTGGCCCCCACACCTCGTCGATCAGGGTGTGACGGGCGGCAAGGCGATTTCGCCGACGCATCAGCGACTCGAGCAGCTCGAACTCCTTGGGCCTCAGTTCCACCTGCGTACCGTCGACACTGGCCTGATGGGCATCGATGTCGAGCTCGACCGGGCCGCCGCGAAGAACCTCGTTGGACTCGGCCAGAGCCCCACTCTTGGACGCCCTCCGCAGTTGGGCACGGATCCTGGCCACCAGCTCCCGCATGGAGAAGGGCTTGGTCATGTAGTCGTCTGCGCCCAGCTCGAGGCCGGCCACCTTGTCCGACTCGGCGTCCTTGGCGGTCAGCATGATGATGGGCACGTCGGAGGAGCGGCGGATCTGACGACAGACATCGAGACCGGACATTCCGGGCAGCATCAGGTCGAGGACGACCAGATCGGGATCGTTGACCCGGGCCGACTCGAGACCACCGACTCCGGTGTCGGCCACAAGGACATCGAATCCTTCTATGTCGAGGGCGTAGCGAACCGACTCTGCCAGCCCAGGCTCGTCCTCCACGACCAGGACACGGTGCCTGCGGCGCTCATCCGCCTGAATCATCGCTCGCTTCGTGCAGCCCGGACTCGACGAACTGGGCCCGTTGCCCGGTTATGAGATACGCCGTCTGCTCGGCGAAGTCGACCGCCTGGTCGCCCACCCTCTCCAGGGCGCGGGATGCCATCATCATCTTGGTGGCCCACTCCAGCATCTGGGGCTCGGCGGCGACGGCCACGATCTCCTTGAACATGTTGGCGTTGAGCCGGTCTACCGGTTGGTCCATCGCGGGCAGAAGCCGGGCCTCGTCCAGATCCTGCCGTAGATAAGCCTCGATGGCCGTGCGAATCATGGGCCGGACCAGATCACCCATCTCCCTGATCTGGTCACAGATCCGCTCCACCATGGGCAGACCCTCGTTCTGCTGGGCGACCCTGGCGATATTCACGCATTGGTCACCCATGCGCTCGAACGTGGCGTTGAGCTGGAGCAGCACACTCATCTTCCTCAGATCCGAGCCCAACGGCTGAAACCGGGCCATGAGGGTCGTCCACTGCTGATGGACCTCGAAATAGGTGTTATCGATGTCCTCATCGATTCGGACCACTTGCTCGGCGAGGTCGAGGTCCCCGGTGACTGCGGCGTCTACCGCCATCTCGACCATGTGCTCGGCGCGGTCCACCATCCCGATGACCGTGTGCTCCAGAGCCTCCAGCTCCTGATGGAAATGGAGATTGGTGTCTGGTGCGCTGGTCATCCGAACCGCCCCGTGATGTAGTCCTCGGTCTGCTTCTTCTCCGGCGCTGTGAAGATCTGCTCTGTCTCGTTGAACTCTACGAGGTACCCCGTTCGCTGCCCCTCCTCATCGACATTCACCGAAAAGAAGGCAGTCTGGTCCGATACGCGAGCAGCCTGCTGCATGTTGTGGGTCACGATGACGATCGTGAAGTCTTTCTTCAGGTCGAGCATGAGCTCCTCGATCTTGAGCGTGGCGATGGGGTCCAGAGCCGAACAGGGCTCATCCATGAGCACAACATCGGGGCTGGTGGCGATGGCTCGGGCGATGCACAACCGCTGCTGCTGACCGCCGGACAGCGCCATGCCGGACTCCTTCAGTTTGTCCTTCACCTCATCCCACAGGGCGGCCTTGATCAGCGACTCCTCGACCAGGTCGTCGTAGTTGCCCTTGAAACCGGCAATGCGGGGGCCGTAAACGATGTTCTCGTAGATGCTCTTCGGGAAGGGGTTGGGCTTCTGGAACACCATCCCGATGCGGCGCCTCACCTCGACCGGGTCGACTCTGTCGCCGTACAGGTCTACCCCGTGGTAGTGCACCTTCCCCTCTACCCGGGCTGTCTCGATCAGGTCGTTCATTCGGTTGAAGCAGCGGAGGACGGTCGACTTCCCGCACCCCGATGGCCCGATCAGGGCCGTGATCCGGTTCTGCCGGACCTTCATGCCGACGTCACGCACCGCCCGGAAATCGCCGTAGTAGACGTTGAGGCCCTCGAGCTCGAAGATCGGAGTCCGCGCCTCGGGGAGGGCCGTCTCGTCTGCAGACAACTCGGGCTCGACGGCGTGGGCCACGGTCACCTCGATGGGCAACTCGGGCCTCTCCGTCGTCTCTGCTTGCGTCGTCATCGGCTCCCCTTGCTGCTCGATCATCGATATCTCCGCTCGAAGCGGTCCCTGGCCAGCACGGCCGCTGCATTGACCGCCAGGAGCATCACGAGGAGGACGACGATGGCCGCTGCCGTCAGCGACACGAACTCCGCCTGGGGCTGACGGGCGAAGTTGAAGATGATGATCGGCAGTGCCGTATAGGGCTGCGTCAGCACCAGATCAAAGAACGAGGAGCCCTGAGCAACGCTGAAGAACAAGGAGAGCTGAGCACCGGCTAGAAGCAGGGGAGCCGACTCGCCAAAGGCGCGGGCGATGGTGAGGACCGAGCCGGTGAGGATGGCCGGAATCGCGACTGGCATCACGTGATGTCTGATGGTCTCCCAACGTGTCGCTCCGACCGCCATCGACGCCTCTCTAAGGGCTCCGGGCACGGCCCTCAATGCCTCAGAAGTCGTGATGATCATGATGGGCAGCACCAGCACGGCCAGCGTTAGGCCCCCAGCCACGACGTTGCGGCCTGCGATCCCCTCCGAGGCGCCCAGCATGCCGCGCATGAAGATCTCGACGAAGAGGAAGAGCCCAAGAATCCCATAGACAATTGAAGGCACACCCGCCAAGTTACGGATGTTGGCGTTGATGAACCTGGTCACTCGATTGTCGGGTGCGTACTCCTCGAGGTAGACCGCTGCCGCCACGCCAAGGGGAAAGGCCACCACGATGACAAAGGCGGTCAGTGCGAGGGATCCCATGATCCCTTGCCAGATCCCGGCCGATGCGGCCGTGGGCGACAGTGAGGCGGTCACGAAGGAGAGACCCCGGGACGCAAAGACCGGGAGGGCTGCGGCGATGGTGTCGGCGAGCAGTGTCACCAGGATCACCACCGACGACAGGAGGGTGAAGAGGAGGGCGAAGGCGACCAGGGCATTGACGGGGCTGAATCGGCGGCCCTCGATCGACTGCCGGACCAGATCGGTGGTTGTGACGGTGGCGGTTGCGGTTTCGGCGGTCATCAATACCTCTGCCGGTAACGGCGGACCATCCGCCCGCTGACGATGTTGAGCCCGAGGGTGAGGATGAAGAGCACGAGACCGACGAAGAAAAGCGATTGGAAGGCGGCAACGTCCCCGGCGACCTGGTCGGATCCGACCGCCAGGTTGGCGATGGCTCCGGTCATGGCCAGCCCGCCCTGGGTCGGGTTGAAGGTCATGATCCCGTTGAGACCAGCAGCCAGCGCCACCACCATCGTCTCGCCGACCGCCCGTGAGATGCCCAGGATCACGGCGGCGATGATCCCGGAGATGGCGGCGGGGAACACCACGCGCAGGGCGGTATGCCACTCCTTGGCCCCAAGCCCATAAGAGGCCTCCCGCAACGAGTTGGGTACAGCTCGCATCGCGTCTTCAGAGACAGATGCCACGAGAGGGATGGTGAGGATGCCGACCGCAATGCCGGCGGCAAGGAAGTTGGCGCTCTCCGCCCCCGGGAAGAGCCCGCGCACGATGGTGGGAGTGATGAACTGGAGAGCGAAGAAGCCAAGGACGACGGAAGGAATCCCGGCCAGGATCTCCAATGTCGGTTTGAGGATCCGCCGCACCTTGGGCCGGGCGTACTCGGACAGATAGACGGCGGACCCAAGCCCGAACGGGACTGCGACCAGCATGGCGATCCCGGTGATCATGAGCGTGTGGACCAGCAGGGCCGTCAGCTGGAAGCGCCCGCGACGAGGGAACCAACCGTCGGCCCAGAGCTGGCTCAGTTCGATGGAGGACAGAAAGGCCCAGGCTTTGCCGATCAGAGCGATGACGATCGCCACCGAGATGAGTATCGAAATGGCCGCCGCAGTGAAGAAGAGGGCCTTGACGACGGCCTCGCGACGACGACGGCGACGGTCGCCGGTCAGGTCGATGTTTGTTTCCCGCTCTTGTTGGATTACGGCCATTCCCTGCTCGCCAGAGGATAGGGATTGGGGCCGGGACCGAGCCCGGCCCCAATCATTCGATTCTCAGCCACCCATCGCGCCGGTCCAGGCGGTCCGGGTCGCTTCCAGGTCCTCGGCGGGCAGCTGGATATAGCCGGCCTCGCTCACCGCTCCCAGACCCTCGTCGGACAGATAGAAGTCGACAAAGGCAGTTAGATCAGGCCTGTTCGCAAGGTCGTTGGTCTTGACATAGATGAACAGCGGCCGGGACAGCGGGTATTCGAAGCTGGCGATGCTCTCCGCCGTTGGCGCCACACAACCCGACTCCCCGTCGTCGAGCTCGATCGCCTTCAAGACGTCCGCGTTGGCCTCGTAGAAGGCGAACCCGACCCAACCCAAGGATGTCGGGTTCTCGGTGATGCCCTGAACGATCACGTTGTCGTTGGCCGAGGCGTTGTAGTCAGCTCTGGTGAAGTCGTTGTCTTCGCCTAAGCGCTCCTCGGAGAGGTCGGCGATGACAAACTCGACGAACGTGTCGTAGGTGCCCGATTCCTCACCTGGAGCCGTGATGACCAGCGGTGCCTCGGCGTATGGGGCATTGGGGGCGCCCAGCTCAGCAGCGAGCTCGTTGGCATCGGACCAGTTGGCGAATCCCTCCGACTCAGGACCGAGCAGGGCGTAGAGGTCGCTGAAGGCGAGACAGGTCACATCAGCGTTCTCCGTGTTGGTCAGGACCGTGATCCCGTCCGTGGCGATGTGAAGCTCGACGTACTCGACACCCGCGCCTTCACATGCGGCGACCTCCTCCTCTGAGATGGGCCGTGACGCGTCGGCGATGTCGATCTCGTTGGCACAGAAGCGGGCGAAGCCGTCGCCGGATTGGCGCCGTCGAAAGCCTCACCCACCCGAGCCGAGATCGGCTCCACCGTGGAGGATCCGGATATGGCGATGTTGCCGGTGAGGTCGCCGCCGGTGCCGCCCTCGGCTGACGTGTTCGGCTCCTCCGTTGCCGCGGTGGTGTCGGGTGCTTCCGTGGCATCTGGCGCCTCAGTGGTGTCCGAGGCTGGTTCCGTGGTGTCGCCACCCCCGTCGATGTCACACGCGGCGATCAGCGCGATGACAACCGCAAGCGCCAACAGGCGGAAGATTCGGGATTTCATCCCAGTGTTGCTCCTTGCTCGCGAACATTTCCATGTCGAGGCCGCGGGAGTCCCCACCGCCCGAGGTGAACGTATGGGGTGTCGTTAACCGCCCGTTTGCCCGTTGGTGAACGAGAGATGAACGTTGGAAAGCGGCGCGAGCCACCCGGTACAGTTGGCGGTGAACCGCACCGGCAGCGGCCAAGTCAGCTTCTCATCGAGGAGGTGTTGCCGTGTCGGTGACGATTCGAGAATTCAGGCGAGACGATCGAGATCAGCTCACCTGGCTGGTCAATCTCCACGTGTCGACCGTCCTCCCTGGCGTCGCCCTCTCCACCAATGTGGTCTTGTCGCAGTTGGAAAGGGAGCCTCAAGAGACCATCGTCGATCCTTGGGTGGTGGAGCGACGGTGCCTGGTCGCTGAGAGAGATCGAGCCGTCGTCGGCGCAGCTCTGCTCCTGCGCTATTCAGACGACGACACAGTGGGCGAGGCTTTCCGGGGTGCAGCCGAGATCCGCTGGCTGATCGGGTCTCCCAACGCGATGGAAGCGTGCCGGTCCCTACTGGAGAAAGCCATCGCACTCATGATCGGGTGGAGGCCGAGTCACATTTACGGCGACGGGTCGCTGCCCGCTCCGGGTTGTTATGGCATACCCGACAGCTGGCCCCACGTTCGCGCCCTGCTCGTGGATGCGGGATTCAAGGGCCCGGCCCGATCGGAGGTCGTCCTCGCGGCAGAATGCCGGGGTCTGACCGGACGACAGTTGGAGGGTGCGCACGTCAGACGTTCAGTCGGAGATCTCGCCGCCCGACTCGAGTTGATCAGGGACGACGCCTCCCTCGGCTTCATCGAGGTCGGGGACATCGATCAAGCCCTGACCCGGAGCACCACCACCCTGTCCTGGACGGATGTCGGAAACCTCTCCACCACCGAGCCAGAGATGCTGGCTGAGGTGATGCCCGCCCTTCTCTCCGCCGCGGCCGAATGGCTTCTTCTCGGAGGGGTGAACCGTCTCATCGACTACTACGCCGATGACGACGATCCTCCGGGGTATCTCGAGATCCTGGAACGGTGCGGGTTCATCAGGCTCTCCACCAACGAACGGGGTTGGGAGCTCCTCGGCTGAACAGGTCGATTTGAAGGGCGTCTCCGGAGTCGTGCTTGCCGCGACGGACGACGCGACGATTGCGCATGTGTTCTCCTCAGAGCACCGCCCCCGCCCGGGCCCGGGCCAGCTCCTGCAGGGCGATGTGAGCATCGACTCCCGCCGAGGTTGGCACCCGCTCCCATTTTCCGTCGGGACCGAGCGACCAGGCCAGGTTGTCGTCGGCCAACAGGACGTCGAGCACCTCGTCGATGCGGAACTGAAGATCGGGATCTGTGATCGGAGCGAGGGCTTCCACTCTTCGGTCGAGGTTCCTGGGCATGAGGTCGGCCGACCCGATGTAGTAGTGGCGGGTTCGCCCCCTGGCGCCGAAACGGTAGATCCGGGAATGCTCCAGGTAGCGGCCGACGATCGACCTCACCTGGATGTTCTCCGATAGGCCTTCCACACCCGGTCGCAGGCAGCAGATGCCGCGCACGATGAGATCGATCCGGGTCCCGGCCTGTGACGCCTCATATAGCGACTCGATCATCGCTGCATCGACCAATGAGTTCATCTTCAGGGTGATATGCCCGTCAGGGCGCGATGCCTCGTCTTCGATCAGCTCGGTGAGACGGCTGCGCACCCCGGTCGGTGACACGGCCAGACGCTGGTACCTGGTCTGCCGGGAATACCCGGTCAGGTAGTTGAACAGGTCTGACAGGTCGGCGCCTATGCCCGGATCAGTGGTGAACATCCCGATGTCCTCGTAGGTGCGGGCCGTCTTCTCGTTGTAGTTCCCTGTTCCGATGTGGGCGTACCGCACCACGCCATCGCCCTCCCGCCTCACGACCAGAGCGATCTTGGTGTGGGTCTTGAGCCCGACCACTCCGTAGGTGACATGGACCCCGGCGTCCTCCAGCCGCTGGGCCCATTCGATGTTGCGTTCCTCGTCGAAACGGGCCTTCAGCTCGACGAGAGCGGCGACCTGCTTCCCATTCTCAGCCGCCTTGATCAGCGACGCCATGATCGGGCTGTCGCTGGAGGTGCGGTACAGGGTGACCTTCAACGCGAGCACCATCGGGTCACGGGCGGCCCGCTCGAGAAAGGGCTCGACAGCCGAAGAGAACGAGTCATAGGGGTGATGGACCAGGAGGTCACCTTGTTTCATCACCTTGAACACATCGACCACTTCTCCCGGTGATGTCGCGAGACGCGGCGGCGTCACGCCACTGAAGATGTCGAATTTGAGCTCGGGCCGATCGAGGTCGTACAACCCCCACAGCCCGGCCAGGCCGAGAGGGCCCTCGATGCGATACACATCGTCCTCGGTCGCCCCCATCTCCCGCATTAGGAGATCGAGGACCTCATCCTGCATGTCAGGGTGGATCTCGAGACGGACCACATTCCCGAATCGCCGCTGGGTCAGCTCCGACTCGATCGCCATGAGCAGATCCCCGCCCTCATCCTCCTCTACCTCGATATCGGCGTTACGGGTGACACGAAATACGTCCTGTCCCAGGATCTCCATGCCGGGGAACAGAGCGCCGAGATGGGGGGCTATCACCTGCTCCAGCGGAACGAACCGCTCGAGGTCGGGCAGTACGACGAAACGGGGCAGGATCGGAGGCACCTTGACCCGGGCGAACCGGGTGACGCCGCTCTCCGGGTTCCTCACAACGACGGCCAGGTTCAGGGAGAGGTTCGAGATGTAAGGGAACGGGTGTGATGGGTCAACCGCAAGCGGGGTCAGCACCGGATAGACCAGTTCGCGGAATTGCTCGTCGAGGTACTCCTTGTCCTCGGGGTCGAGGGTCGAGTAGTCGCTAAACACGATCCCCTCGTTGGCCAGAGCGGGGGCGACCTCGGAGAGGAACTGCTTGGAGATGGCCTCGTATTGCACTTCGGCCTCGCTGCGGATCGCCGCCAATTGCTGACTGGGAGTGAGCCCGTCTGGCGGCGTGAACCCGATGCCGTGGGCCACCTGTTCCTTGAGCCCGGCAACCCGAACCTGGAAGAACTCGTCGAGATTCGAAGCCCAGATGGCGAGGAACTTCACCTGTTCGAGCAGCGGGAAGTCAGGCCTGCCGGCGAGTGACAGGACCCGACGGTTGAACTCGAGCCACGAAAGCTCTCGATTCAGGAAGTGTTCCGGGTCGTAGCCTTCCATCTCTTCACTTCTTAGAGCATCCGGATTACCAAATGGTTAACGGTCTCGATGCAGGCCACCTAAGAGAAACTGTCGCAAGTGCAGGGCGACAACCGGAGTCCGCTGCTGAGGGTCCGAGGCGGCGATGACCGATTTGGCGGCCGACATGATCGTGTCCTGGATGAACGTGCCGGCCAGGTCGGCTGGCATCTCCCTGAACTCGCCGTTACTCACACCTTCGTGATAGAGGCCCATCATCGCCTCGGCCAGGTGTGAGTGGGCTGCCCGGATCCGATGCTGCGCCTCAGGCCCCATCCGACCCACCTCTCGGTGCAGGATCAATCCGAGCACGGGGTCGCTCGCCACGAACTCCACCGTTCGGCCTGCCAGGTCGGCGAGACGCTCTCCCGGGCTACCTGATGGCCGCGACGCCGCTATCAGGTCCTCGATCACTCCGGGCAGCTCAGCCTCGACCAGGGTGGCGATCAAGTCGTCCCTGTCCACGAAGTAGTCATAGAGAGTGGTGCGGCCGACTCCGGCCGAGAGGGCGATCTCCCCCATCGGTATCTCAGCTGTGCCCGCCTCGGCGATCAGGGCCTTGGCTGAAGTGAGCAACGAGGCGCGAGTCAGGGCCTTGTGCTCGTCGATCGACGCTGCACGAATGCGGGGCATGGGATAGAGCGTATCCAGGGCGCCGGCGAACGCACGACGTAGATTCTCAGAAAGACAGGAGGGACTCGATGGGCAACGATCAGACCCCAACGCAGACGGTGCGCATCCTCAAGAGCGCCCGCCCCTGGAGTGGTTTCTTCCTCGGGGCGATCCTCGGGCTCTCAGTCGCACTGATCGTGCAGCAAGCCGGGATCTGGCCGTTGGACAAGCTGGCTCTGTTCGGATCGGTCGGCCTGTTCGCCCTCATCGGGATCTTCATGGCCAGCGCCGGCCGGGACCGAGTCGGTGTGTTCAACACGATCATGCCCCTCGTGCTCGCGGTCGCACTAATCGGATGGGGCGCGACGGGGATCGCCGAGATCAATGAGACGGGCGAAATCAACGGCGGCTGCACGGTGGAAGCGACGTCGTCCCTCGACAGCACAGTCGTGACCGACACCAGTCGTCAGGACCCGTTCCAGGTCGATCCGGATGGCTCGCTGTCATGGGTAGCGGCCTCGCCGGCGCCGATCACCAACCACTTCTGGGAGATCTACGTCGACGTCGGAGGGTTCCCGGTGGTCATCGCCTCCAATAACGAAGCGGAGCCCAATCTCGACCAGGACACCGAGAACACGGGGGACGTGCCGGATGTCTCGGTCTACGTCGCCGAAGTGTCCGATGCCTCCGGCCTCGAGCTCGACGGCATATTCGAAGTCGGTGGCGACATCGAAGGCGACGGAGGAGCGTGCGACGGTTTCGGCTTCGTCGAGCTGACCGCTGAGCCTTTCTCGACCCTTGTTTCCCAGATCGCAGCCGGGGTTGGCCTCTTGGCCCTCATCGCTCTGCTGGCCATGGCTTTCAACCGCACTCGAGAAGTCGAAGTGCTGACTGACCAGCCTCAAACCCCCGAAGAGCCGGCAGAGGACGATCCGTCCCCGCCGACGGCCTGATTCGGGTCCGGTCTTGGCAAACCGTTCCAGACCCGCGAAACTCGAACCGGTGAGCACAGGCCCAGCCGAGCTGACTGCGGAGCTGGCGGCCGAATGGAGGGAGCGAGCCGCTTGTTCGGGCTACAAGCACGCCCTGTTCTTCCCTGTCGGTGACACAGACACCGCCGCCATCGAACGTGCCATTTCCGTCTGCCTCAGTTGCGCTGTGATCGACGATTGTCTCGAGTACGCGCTGGAGACGAACCAGAGAGCCGGGATCTGGGGCGGCACCACCGAAGAGGAGCGCCGCTCACTGCGTCGCAAGTGGCTGGCGACCCGTCGTCGGGTCGGCTGAACCGCCTGGAGGCACCACCCTGAACGGCACCCGACGGGCCATCCTGGGCGTTGCCCTTCTCTTCTTCGTCAATGGCGTCGTGGTAGGGAGCTGGCTTCCCCGCCTCCCCGAGATCAGGGATCGTCTCGGCCTGGACCTGGACGTGCTCGGCCTGACCCTCGCCCTCGGCGGAGTGGGATCGCTGGTTGGATCCGCCCTGAGCGGCGTGATTGTCAGCCGGTTCGGGGCCCGCAGGACTGCCGTTGGCGCCGGTCTGGCGATCTTTCTCTTCCTGCCATTCGTTGCATTTGTGCCCACAGCGCCATTACTGGCGTTGGTTCTGGCGGTAATGGGCTTGCTCGACGCACCCGCCGACGTCGGCATGAATGCGGTCGGAGTTCGGGTCGAGGAGGCACACGGACGGTCGGTGATGACGAGACTGCACGGGCTGTGGAGCCTGGGGACCGTCATCGGCTCGGGCGTGAGTGCCCTCGCCGTCCTG
>JALDXM010000021.1:0-12483 GCA_032155085.1 Actinomycetota bacterium
AGCACTGCCGTGATCCGAGCCGGCCGACTCTCCGACGGCGGTCGTCCACCAGGTGTGGGTCCGTTCCGACGGCCACCAGATGTCGGTCTTGCCGTGTCGTGCACGCCCGATGACGCCGTGCACTTCGAGGTCTTCGAGGGCCCGTTTCACGGTCCGGTAGGGGCGTTCGACAGCCGCGGCGATGTCCGGTGTCGTAGGGTCTGAGCCTCCGATGATGGCCACGAGGGCATGTCTCCGTAGGTCTGGGATGGAGTCGAGTGCGGCCCGAATCGTCAATGTTTCTGCGGCTTTCCGGTCGAGGCCGATGAGCCCGGCGGCCTGCCACATGGCGGCGAGTTGCTTGACCACCCGGTTGGGTGACTCCCGGTCCAAGACCAGGTCGATCTCGCCGCGGTAGTCCCGGGCGACCGGGCTGCGGGCGGTGGTGGTGATGCCGGCGAGGGCGCGGAGGCGTTCGCGGTCGTCGGGGTCGATGAGGTGAGGGGTGCCTGGGGGGTGGTCGCGGTCGAACATTTTTCCGAGACTTTTGGCAAGGTCGCGTCTCATCTCGGTCTCTCGGCCGACGTTCGAGAGGGCCTGGTTGGAGGTGGCGTCGTCGACGTCGAGGCGGATCAACAGGAAACGTTCACCCATGGTGGAAAGGAAGCTCCGGCGCCGATCGAGTTCGGTGGTGCACCCGAACACGAACCCGAGACGCCCTTCCCAGGTGACGGAGCGAGCCCCGTCGGTGCCGACGGAACGGACCCAGGATCCGTCGTAGATCTCCCGGAAGGCGGAGAAAACGGAGGCCTGGGCGTCGTAGTGCATGGAGAGGAGGGTGGTGAAGTCCTTGAGGACGAGGAACCCGTCGGGGCCAAGCTCGCGGAGAAGCCCGCCGGTGGCGTCCTTGGCTCGGGTGCGGCGGGGCGACGCGGACAGGAGGGCGCCCTCCGAGGTGACGGTGGAGCGGACCCGCACGCCGGCAAGCTCGGAGAGGGCCATGAGGCGTTCGGTCTTGCCGACCCCGGAGCCGCCGACGAGGCCGAGCCAGACGGGGTCGGAGGAGAGCCAACGGTGGGCGGCGTAGGCAGTGATGATGCCGCGGAGTGGTTGGGGGTCGGTGTCGCCCAACCAACGCGCGGCGACCTTCTCGACGTCGGCCAGAGACGTGGTCACCAGGTGGCCTCGGGGGTGTCGCGCACCAGGCGCACCGTCACCGTCACCCCCGGGGTGTACCGGTCGTCGGTGTAGGTCTTCTCTGCGGCGAGGAACGAAACCTGCCGGTCGTCGGTCATGATTCCGGCGATGGCGAGGGCGTCGAGGACGGTCCGGGCGAGCTTGTCGACGTCCGGCCCGTCTCCCTTGATGCCGAGGTCGGTGAGACGCCGCTTCTTGGAGTGCGATTTGGGGCGCCCGAACCGGAACGACAGGATCACCTCGACCGGGCCCTTCACAGTGACCCACCCGGTAGCGGTGGTGCGGTCTTCGAGGGTCTTGACGAGCTGGTTGCGCCACTCAGCGAGCTGCGGATCGGACTTGGCGACAGTGTGCCCGGTGGTGCGGTTGTGGATGAGGCGTTGGGAGCCTTGGGGGCGTGGGGTACCTGGGACGTCGACGACGAACGAGGTCATGGGGTCACGCCGCGGTCATCCATCGGCTACCCCCCCCCCTGCTGATCAGTCTCCTCGGTGATGAGCTCGGCGAGCGCCTCGAGGCCGGCGACGGTGTCAGCGAGTGACCGACCGATGAGTTTGGCGAGGAGCTGGATGCGGGCGATCCCGAGCTTCGGCCAGAACGCACCGAACCGCTCCCATGTCATCCCGGCGTTGGCCCGGACCTCGCCGTAGCGGATCAGGGAGATGACTCCTTGGCGGGTGAGTGGCAGCTGACCGGTGCCGCCGCACTTGGTGCAGGTGGCACCGTGGGGACCGATCAGGGCCTGGGCGTAGGCGAGCGCGCTGTCGGCTTCGATGTCGCGCAGCGGGACCAGCTCGTCGCCGGCGGCCATGGGTCGGGGGTGCTTGGGGACCGCGGCGACGAGCGGTGGGCGGAGCTTGTCCATGTTGGTGGCCATCAGAGGGCTCCTTTCTGGTCGTGGACGGTGAGGTCGTGTCGGGCGGCCCGCCAACACGTCCAGGCGAACAACCGCAACTGCCCCACCGACAGGTCGTCGATCGTGGCGGCTGTGCCTTCGGTGTGGTGGCGGAGGGCGACGGTGAGCGGGTCGAGGTCCTCGTCGGTGTCGGAGCGTTCCCAGATGCCGTAGCGGTGCATCAGGTCGTACAACTCGATGAGCCGTTTGCGGGTGTGGGCTTTGGTGTCGCCTTGGCGGGGTGGGGTGGAGAGCAGCTGGTCAAGGGCGGTCCGGGTGTCGTCTGGGCCGAAGGGGAGCGCCTCGGCGGCAGCCTTCACCCGCTGAGGGCTGTCGGGCTCGGATGCCTCAGTGCCGTTGAGGAGCGGTGAGGCGACCTCGACCACGTGGCCCTCGTCGTCGTCGAGCTCGTCGAGGGGTTCCTCCTGGTCGCCGACCAAGGGGTCGTCGTGGTGGCCGCCGGGGCAGTCGTCACCGACGAAGTGCGTCTTGCCGCGTTCTATCGCGTCCTCGCGCGAGCTCATAGTCGCCGGGTCGCCGGATTCCCGCGCTTCGTCGGATGATTCCTTCGCGCCCTCCCGCGAGGTCTCGGGTTCGTCCCCCTCGACGATCTCGGCGTCGTCGTCGGCCTGGTCCTCGAGCAGCTCGGGGTCGGGGTCGGGGAGCGGCACCGCCGGTGCAGGGGTGATCGGTTCCCACTCCCGCGCCTCCACCACGAGGGCAGCGTCAGCGAGCTTCGACCCGGCCGCCAACGGCAACAGGGCGACGAGCCGGCGGATCACCGTCTTGATCGCCATCGCCTCATAGTCCGAGTCCCACGGGGTCTCCTTCCCGGACTGCACCGCGGCGGAGCGGGCCCGGTACTCCTCGACCTCAGCGACGGGCAGGACCCGGTACCAGACGTGGCCGGCTTGGCGGGCGATCGCCCACACATGGGTCAGGGGGCCGCGGGGCGGGTCGGCGGGGACGTGCTCGAGCACAGGGTTGAGCCCGTACCCGTAGGTGAACCGGTCGTTGGCGTGGACCCCGTGGGCGTCGATGGCGATGCCTTCACGGGAGGCCAACGCGATGTATCCCTTGTATCCGATGATGAGCTGCACCTGGGTGCGGTAGGGGATGAGGTAGGCGTGACCCAACGGGCCGCCGGGTTCGAGCCCGAGTTGGGCGACGACCATGAGGGCGCCGAGGAGGGACCCACGGTCGGCGGTGAGGAGCTTGGGTTTGTTGCGTAGCTCGGTGAGGGCAATGCGGAGGAACTGGTCGGTGGGGAGGGCTCCGGCGAGGGCTTTGGTGAACTCGGTGCGTTGCCGGTCGGACTCGAGGGTGGCGGCGGTGAGTTCGTAGACGGTGGGTTGGCGGGTGGCGAGCGCTTCGGTGGACTCGGACACCCGATCGGCGAGATCACTCACTTGGCGTGGGCCCCTTTCTCGATGGTTTCGGTTGCGGACGGGTTAGTGGTCGTTTTCGGGTCGGGACCGCCGTGTTGGCCCGATGCCTAGGGCCTGACGTGCTTCTGGTGGCATCGGCTGTCGCCAACGATGGATGCCACCAGCTGAACCAGCCGCACGTCGTCGGGTGAGACCGGGTGGCCGTACTCGTCGTCAGCGAACCTGAACCACCACTGCCCGTCATCTGCGCGGTGGAAGGTGATGCCGGCTCCATCAACCAGCCACCGGATCGCAACAAACATGGCGGCGGCGTCGGTCGTCACGCGTCCCCCACGCTGAGCACGTGCCACACCAGCATCCCGTCGGAGGTGACCGCGGAGCCGAGATGCTCGCACCCGTCGGGGATCCCCTGCCCGGTGCCGAACACCCGTACCTCGACCATCGGCATGGGGCGCTCGGGGATCCCGACCGGGAGGTCCTCCAACGTCCATACCTGAACCACGTCCCGGTCACGGGGGAAGCAGGCGACGTGGCACACCGGCCCGGCGCCGATCGCATGGGCCTGGTCGTCGACGGGCACCTCCCAGCGGAGCACCGTGCGCATCACGGCACCTGCTCGAACAGGACAGCGAACAGGGAATTGGTGACCACCCCGACGGTGCCGTCAGGGCACCGCACCAACCAGTCGCCGGCGTGGGCAGTGACCCATAGGTTCCCGACCCGGACCATGACGGTTCGTGCCTCCTGGTGGACCGCGTACTCGAGGTCGGGCCAGGCGGTGGGGATCCGGCGGTCGAGGTCCCAGGCGCCGACCTGGTGGGCCGCAACGGTGAGCGGCTGCGGCCAGTAGGAGCGCACCGGCAGCGCCGGTGCTGTCGGTCCCCGACGACGTCAACCACCCGCTCGACGTCGCCCACAACACCTGGCTCGAGCTGTCGAGCGAGCTCGGTGTCGTGGGCCTGCTCGCGTTCGTCGGGCTGCTGGCGACCGCGGGTGCGGTCGGGTGGTCGGTCACCGTGGCCGCCTGGCGGCGAGCACAGCGGCGGCGCGCCGGTACGGGAACGATTGACGGCACGCCGCGCAGGTGACGACCGACAGCCATCGGGATACGGTGACGGCGGTGGTGAGTTCACCGCAGGGGGTGACACCGTGGTGGGTGTCGGACATCCAATGCACCGCGGTCATGCGAACAGGTCTCGGAGCTTGCCGAGGAACTCGAACACCTCGGCCTCGTCCCCGTCGAAGTGCTCGAGCAGGTCCCTGACGTCCGCGATCACCGACAACGGGGACATCGGCGACATCTCGAGTGCAGGCATCAGGTCCACTTCGTCATTCACGCGCAGCTCCAATGACTCCAGCCGCCTTGGCCCCAGATCCAGGCGGCGACATCCAGGTTGGTGGCCGGGTCGAACAGGGCGTCGTGCGGCAACGCGAGGGCATCAGCCCAGAACGGCATCACCTGCATCAACCCAGACGCCCCCGACGACGGGTTGACCGCGCTGGGGTCACCGCCGGACTCACACGCCATCACCTGGAGTGCCCTGTCGACCTGGTCGGCGGGGAAGTAGGCAGCGACGAGTTCCCGCCACCGCTCGACCCCGGCGGGGGATCCCAGCGCAGCGGGGGCCGGAGCCGAGGGTGGCGGGGTGGCCGCCGCTACCGGGGCCGGCTCCGGGGTAGGGGCCGGGGTCGGCTCCGGGGCCGTTGGCGGCGGTGGAGTCTGACACACCGGGTGATCGACACACGCCGACCGGTAGGTGACCAGCCGAGTGAGGTCGGGGCCCGGTTCCCCCGGTGACGGCACCAGCAACACGGCGGCGACCAGCACGGCGGTCACGGTGCCCACCCCTTGGCGATGTGGAGGCGGCGGGACGTGCCTGGCGCCACCGTGTACCCGGCCCGCGACGTGGTGCGCCACGTGACCGCCACGTCACCGTCCACCAACCCGGCCTCAGCCTCACCCAGCTGCGACTTCAGGGTCGCTTCGGCTTCGTCACGGAGCCGTTCCGCCACCTTCACCGCGGCCCGGGCCTCCACCACCGCAGCGATATGGCCCGCTTGCACGTCGACCACCGCCCCGGGAACATGGATGCCATAACGGGCCGACAGCACCCGGTTGTCGGGGCCGGTCGCCGGCGGCGGCTCGGCGGCCTGCACCCGTTCCCACATCTCGGTGGCGACGTCGACGAGCAACCCGATCGTCGCCTCATCACGGGTGACGTCGTGGATCCGCCACCCCCGCCCCGTCACCAACTGGATGACCCGGGCCCGTTCCGCGTCACAGACGTGCAGCTGGTACTGGACCTGAACCGCCACATGGTCGGGGAGGTCGGACCACAGTCCCCCCGACGTCTTCACCTCCACCGGTTCGGCGTCGACGGTGAACGTGTCGATGGTGGCCCGCTGCCACGGGGCGGTCTCGGCTTCGACGGCGACCTGGTGGCCGGTGGTCTCGATCCCGGTCACCTCGGTGAACACCTGGGCAGCTACCGGCTCCAACAGATGCCCGAGGCGCATCGCCTCCGACCCCGGGTCGACCGGGAGTTCCCCCCGCTTGTCCATGAAAACTTGCAACGGGGTGGACCAGGGGGAGAGGCCGACGAGGGCGGGGAGGTCGGAGGCGCCGATACCTGCGCGCCGCCACTCCAACCAGCCCGCCTCGTCGACGGTGGGGTCCACCGAGGCGACCCTCACGACGTCTCCTCGAGCGCAGGTTGCCCGATGAGTTCGGTGGCGTGGTCGAGGCAATAGCGGACGTCTCGGCCTATGGCGCAGCGTCCGTTCGGGGAAATCTCGAACTGGATTGCTTCGACCATGGCGTGGCGGCGGCACAGGAGGCAGAACCAACGGGGGCGGGGCGGTATCCTCCGCACCCGGATGAAGTCGCTCACGCCGGGACCTCGTAGAAGTGGGACCACACCCCGTCGGGGCCATCGACGATGACCTCGCGGCGACCTTCGGCGAGCAGCTGGTCGGCGAGCCCGTTACACAGCCGGCACCAGCCGAGCTCACATGTGCATCGACAATGGATGACCGCCACCGGCTGACTCCCACGCACTTCCCCGAACGAGGCGTCAGCCGGGGCGGTCACCTCCCACCACCCGGAGATGAGTCCATGAGCACCGACCGGGTGAGGGAACCTTCAGGGTGTTCGTTGCGGTCGTGGCGGCCATGCAACGCCTCGGCGTTGAGACGCTCGCCCACGGTGATGGGGTCACCGTGGGCGTCAGACCACCAACCACCGTCACAGGTGTCACAACGCACCCCGTATCCACCGTTCGGGTGGGCGGCCACCCAGGAGAAGAACCCGGGGAGCGGCGTCACAGTTGGGCCTTCTCGTCGCCCCAGCTCTCAGGTCGATCACCCGTAGTCACTTGGTGAACACCAGGAGCATCGAGGTCACCTCCCTGGCATGCCGCTGCTCGCGCGGCGAACCGTCGAGATTCACGGTCACCTGCGGGCCGCCTCCGGTGAGATGGTGGAAGCGGTCGACCAGGCGCAGGCCGAGCCGTTCCCCCTCGGTGACAACGTGGAAGGTGTTCCAGACCTTGTGGCCGCTCTCGACGTAGTCCATGCACTTGACCAGCAGGTACCCGCGCGTGGCGAGGATGCGGGCGCACTCAGCGAGTCCGTCGTCAATCAGCTGGCGGATCTTCTGCCACCCGTTGACCTCACCAAGCCCGTACCGGTCGTAGAAGTCGTCGATCGAAGAGGTGGAGCGGTTGCCGGTTGAGATGTACGGCGGGTCAAAGCACACCACCTGGACTGAGTCGTCGACTTCGGGGCGGTCCCGGAAGTCTCCGACCCCCTCGATGAGACGAGCTGGTCGGTAGCGGGTCCACCACAGACCACGCCCGTAAGTGACGTCGAGGACGATGTCGTCGGGTTCACCGAGGTATCCGAGGCGGGCGACCCGGGCGATCAGGGCCCCGTTAGAACCCCGGATCAGGGACGAAACAGAGCGTGAAGCGGGGACGTTTTTCGTCCCCGCTTCGGCCCATCTGTACACCCGCTTCTTGCACGCCTGAGAGCAGTAGACCTTGTCAGATCGCCCCTCAGAGATGACCGTCGAGCAGCCAGCGCAACGACGCTTCGTGACGGTCACGGCTTCCACATCTCCCAGGCGGGGACGATCAACCACACCTCATCGACGAGACCGTGATCCATCGCGGCGGAGAGCAGCTGATGCCCGTAGGAGCCCGGCACCGGGGCGTTCGATGTCACCGCGACGTAGTGGGCGGATCCGCGGTCAGAGGCGAGGGTCAGATGCCAGGCGTTGGCGACCAACTTCTTGGTCGAGTCGGTGCGGATGAGACCGGGGCGGAGACCCAACCAGGAGCCCTTCGCTTCGATCCAGTGGACATACTCGTCACCGGGACAGGCGGCCAGGTAGTCGATCTCGACACCGACCTCGGGATGGCGCCAGCGATGCTGGATGATGTCCATGCCCCGCGCCTGGATGACCTCGGCGACGATCGACTCGTAGGCGCGGCCCTGCCGGGAGGAGTCCGACTGAAACCCGGTCACGACGCCTGGGCCTCGCGGGTTCCTCGCTCGATCCCGAAGCTCTTGAGCCAGCGTTGCGCCGTCAGCGCGGTGATCTTGACTCCGGTGGAGTCGCGGAGTTCGAAGGAGATGTCCTCCAGGCTGAGGTCTCTGGCGACGTACTCCTGCAGGGTGAGGACCAGGCCGCCACGGTGAGCGAGCCGCTCGTCCATGGCAACCTGCTTGTCTGTGAGGGGGAGGGTGCTGATATTCGGTCTGGGCATACCATGACCATATCGAATGATGCACATGGGGTCAAACATGATTACCGTGCATGACCCATGAGGGTCATCACGGTCGCCGTCAGCTGGACTCCGGGCATCGCGGTGCGCGAGGCGCGCAGGCGTGCCCGGATGACACAAGACGGACTAGCCGAGCGGCTGGAGCAACGGACCGGCAAACCCTGGTCTCAGGCGGCTGTCTCCAAGCTGGAGCACGGTCGCCGCTCAGCAGACTGGGAGCTGCTGGCCCACCTCGAGGCAATCTTCGAGCGGCCGCTCGATTGGTTCGTGCACGGACCCGACGACGATGATCCTCAGAATCGAGATATGCGCCCAAAGCCCAATCGGCGGCGCGTACTTAGGGCTCAAGCGGCGTAATGACCGTGCCGATACCTACTTCGATGGTGGCGCTTACCTGGGTCGAAGCACCGTCAGATCAGACGGCACTCCGCGAGTACCTCGTGACGCTGTCGCTCGGGCAGAAGACCATCACCGACTACATGCGGATCTGGGGCCGCGCCGACGACTGGTGCGAGGAACGTGGCTACAGCCTGGCCACGGCACCACCGTCGGTGATCGCCGAGTACGTGCGGATGACGCCGGCGACGCATGCTGGCCGCACCCAGCTGCGCACCGTCCTCACCCGGTATTGGGAGATGATCGACCGCCGCGACGCCCCCCGCGGCGCGGTGCGGGTGCCTCCTCAACCACGGGGGGTATGCAAGGCACTCAGCGACGGTGAGGCCCGGGTGCTGGCGCGCCTGGCGTTCACGTACCCGGAGCGTGAAGGAACCGCGGTGCTCGCCGGGCTCTACCTGGGGTTGCGTGCCGCCGAGATCGCCGCGATGCACTGGCAGCGCTTCGATGGGGCCATGGAGTGGTATCTGTGCCACGGCAAGGGTGATCGGGTCCGTAAGTTGCCGGTCGCTGCGCCCCTTCGGCAGCGCCTGGAGACGCATGAGGACCGTGTGGGATGGGTGTTCCCGGGCAACGTCCGCCGTGACGGCAACCATGTGCATCCGACCACCGTCTGGACCTGGTGCCGGCGTCTTGCCGAGGAGGCCGGGCTGCTCACGATCCACACCCACCAGCTGCGGCACACCGCAATCGCCACCATGAACGACCGGACCAAGGATCTACGCACCGCGCAGGAGTTCGCCGGGCACGCCAAGCCAGAGACCACCGCCGTGTACACGAGGACGACGACACAGCGGTTACAGGCCGCGGTGGCCACTCTCGACTACCTGGATCCCGATCCACCCGACGACGACCTCTTCGACGACGCTGCATGAGCGCATCCGTGTGGGACCAGATCCAGTCGTTGACCGACCGTGCCCGTGCCGGCGATCAGCGGGTCCATCGCGGTGCTCGATGTGCTCGATGCGGTGGCCGAGTTGATGCGTCTCGCCGACAACGGCCATCAGCCTCACGAGCCGACGGCGATCAGCAGAGCCGGCCGTTGGCTCAACGTCAACGAGGTGGCAGCCCGCGTCGGCATGCATCCGGTGACGATTCGGCGTCTCCTGAGGGATGGAGAGCTACCCGGGCGGAAGGTCGGGAGTCAGTGGCGTGTCGCGGTCGACGATCTGAACGACTGGATGTCAACGACGCCCAGATGAAGCGATGACGCCGCGTCCGGGAGCGACGCCCGGGTGGCTCGACACTCGACGACTGACGGGTTCGACGTCACCGTGTGGCCGTGGGCAACACCGAAAGGGTCGCCCGCCCTAGGGGCTAAGGAACCGAACCTGGGGACAATGGGGTGCTGGCCGATCGGCCAGAAATGCCAGGGGCCGTCACCTACCCGTGAAGATGGATGACGACCCCTTGACCGGAAGGAAGATAGATGGACAAGCTCCGGATGATGACGACCTGGCTGATCCTGGCCGGCATCGTCGCCGCGGTGATAGCGGTCGGGTGGACCCCCGATATCACCAGCGACCAGGTGCGGTTCTGGGGGTTGCTGAACACCCTGTGGCCGATCCTGGTCGGCGCCGCGTTGGTGTCATGGATCGTCGAGCTCGCGGTACGGGAGCTGGTGCGTGACCGGCACAACCTGACGGTCAACTGACATGCAGAAGCACCCTATGTGGGACAAGCTCGCCGGTACCGACGCGAAGCCAGGCAGATGCGGAGCGTGCGGGTCGTCCAACGTGCTGCTGCAGCGACACCGCCGATTGCTGAGACGCACGTCCACCTACGCGATCTGCCAGAGCTGCGGTAAGACGACTCCGCTCGGAGGCCTGCTCAAGAAGTAGCAATCGACCACGAGGCACCAGGTAGTGTCTGAACATTCATCAAGCTGGTCCGGTTCGCCGGGTCAGCCCATTGCGAGGGGTGCCTTCGGGTGCCCCTCGCAGCGCGTGTCACGCACGCTCTCAGCTGGCCGCGGTGCCCGAGGTCGGAGGCGACCGCAGGGTCAGTCCGACGGGTCGATGCTCGGTGTCGATGGCTTCACAAGAAGGGCCCGGAATGTCGTTGACCACTGGATGGCTCCATTGACGAGCACGTTGAGGCTGTAGACGCCAGGCGCCGGGATCGGAAGGAACTGAAGAACGAACGCCATCGGCACCATCGCGTTCTCCCCTTGGATGGCGTCGGGGTCGGGGTCGGTTCCTCGGGTGACATTGAGATCACCGGTCAGGTCGGCGATGGGCTGCCCATCTTCGCCCATCATGTTCACTCGGATTTGATGCTGCTCGAGGGCCTCAGCAGGCTCGATCTGGATGACTATGGCGAGATCGGCCTGCAGTGGCGCCGGGTACTGCTCCTTGTGGAACCGGGTGATGCCTCCGCCAAGGACGTGGAGGAGGCCATCGCGGACCCGTGCGGCGTCACAGAGGAAGGCGTCGACTCGCAGGGTCGGCTTCTCTCACGCTGCAGTGGTGAGTTCGGGGGGGACGGTGACCGGCGGGGCGTGCTGACCGTCGGGATTCGCTGTGCAGGGTTGCGATGCCGTGGCCTCGACGATGAATACCGGCTCGTCTGCGGCGAACTCGGCGCCCTCAATGGCGTTGTGACGGACATCTGTATACGTCGCGCCGGCGGCGCTGAACCCGGGAAGGTCGGGACTGTCAGCCCACCATCCTTCCGGTTCCCAGTGGTAGATGAGCGTGACGGTGCGTGGCTCGGGCATTATGGGTGGTCTCCTCATCGGTCAGCCTACAGAAGGCGCAGCGCTTCGTCTTCCGACAGCCCGATGTCTTTGGTGAGGATCTTGCGGACCAGTCCCCGTGGCAGTGTGGCGGCATCATGGAAGGCGAACGTCAGGGGTGGATAGCCCTTGTCGGAGGTGAGCCGTCGATGTGACCCCTTCTGTCTGACGACCCGGTAGGCGAGCGGCTCGCGGGTCAGGATGGCGAGGAAGTCCGCTGCTCTGACCGAGGGGAACATGGGCGTAGTCAAGTCGCCAGGACCGGGAGGCGCCGCGCGGGGGTTGGCGTGATGCACCCCGATTGTCCGATGCGGTGGCGTTCGACTCCGGGTGACGTTCCTAGGACTCGAGGCAGACGAATAGATCAGCGACGGTGAACCCACGTCCCGCGATGCGTACCTGGGCCTGCACCAGTTGACCGACGAAGCCTTCCGGGCAGAGCGGTCCGGGTGGCCCAATTGGTCCGGTGAGTCCGATGGGACCGGGTAGCCCCCGCAGTCCCGCCTCCCCTGGTGCACCCGGTTCACCAGCCTTCCCGACCGGGCCCTCCTCCCCAGCTACACCCGGGGCACCGGCTGGTCCTGGCAGCCCCCGGGCTCCTGGTTCCCCCGGTAACCCGGTTGGGCCGGCCGGACCTCGAGGGCCGGGGGGACCGGGTTCACCAAGGCCACCAGGGGACCCCGGTTCTCCCGGTGTCCCTTCCCCGGGTTCCCCTGGCGCGCCCGGTTCACCGGGTGCTCCGGTCACCACTGTCACGCCGGCTGGTGGTTCGGTGGCTTCGGAGGGTTCGATGCTGCGCATGATGAACACCACGGTGGCGAGGCCGAGTAGGAAGGCGACCAGGCCGGCGATAGCGGGGTTGCGGTACACCCGTTCGGCGAGGTCAGTGAAGTTCACGCGCTCTCCTGATCTGCTCCTGGCGCTGCCAGCGTTGCTCCCGACGTGCCAGCTCGTTCAGTCTCGGCACCAGCAGCACCGCCAGCTGGTCGAGCATCTCCTCTGAGGGGGCCGTCATCACGGGGTCGGGGCGGTGAAGGAGACTCAATGCCCTGGTCGGCCATCGCCGCCCGCAGCTGGTGAACGTACAGGTGGTAGTCGACCAGC